>CAJBHN010000088.1 GCA_903952805.1 uncultured Myxococcales bacterium
ATCGCTGCCCTGCTTGCTGCCAAGCGCGCCCTTTTCCTCGACCGCATGGTGTCGGCCGTCCAAGGGGCGGTGCCTCGCTATGAGCTGCTGCCAGCGACAGACTTTCGAGCCAGCCTCGATGGGCTCCTGGAGGCCTTGATTTCGTTGTTGAAGGGCGTGAATCCAACGCTGGTGCAGGAGCACCTCATGGTGGTGGCCGACCGGCGCATCGCCCAGGGCTTCAGCGCCGCCGACTACCTCCGCGCCGTGTTCATTGTGCCCAATGTGCTGCAGGCAGAGCTTCGCATCCAATCGGCCAACGACCCACTGGCCATGGCCGAGTTGGAGCAGCTGGCTCGGGTCATGCTCGACCTCACCGCCGGCGCAGGCAATACGTTCGTCGACCGCATGGGGCGTCAGCTCCACGCCAAGAACATCGAACTGAATCGAGTCAATCAGCAGCTGGCGGCCCAGCAGCGGGCGATGTCGCTCGAGGTCGACGAAGCCGTGAGCAAGTTGGCCGTTGTCAGCGAACTCAACAGCCGCGTCATTGAGAGCCTGTCGTCCGGGGTGTTTGTCACCGATCGGGCCTCGATGCGCATCTCGCTGTTTTCGTCGAGGATGGAGGAAGTCGTCGGCATCCCGTGCGAGTCAGCCATCGGTCAGCCCGTCGGCGAGGTGTTCGCCGCCATTGAAGGCATCGACGCCACGGCATTGATTCAGCAGGTGAAGCAGACCGGCAGCATGCCGCTCACCAAGATGCACGTGGTCTTGGCCAACGGCCGCAAGAAGAGCGTCTATGTTCGTGCGCAGACCCTCCTTGACCAGGTCGGCGAGCCCAGCGGCACCGTTGTCATCGTGGACGACGTCAGCGAGCGGGAACTCCTGCTGGACAGCTTCTCTCGCTACGTCTCGCGGGACCTCGTCAAGCGCCTGCTGGCGCGGGCCGAGCCCATGGGCCTGGAAGGCGAGCGGTGCTCCTGCACCATTTTATTTGCCGACGTGCGGGGTTTCACCTCGCTGGCCGAGGGCCAATCGCCCGAAGAGGTCCACCTCCTGTTGAATGTCTATTTTCGTCTGATGATCGACGCGATCCTGGGTGCTGGTGGTTTCATCGACAAGTTCGTCGGCGACAAGGTCATGGCCCTCTTTACCGACGGCGATGCGCGCGACCATGCCCGCGCCGCGCTCTGTGCCGCGCACAACATCAAGACGGCTTTGGTGGACTTGAACGCCAACCGACGCGCTGCAGGCTTGCAGGCCATGGAAATTGGCGTCGGCGTCAATACTGGCGAGGTCATGTTGGGCAATATCGGCAGCGATCTGCGGATGGAGTTCACGGCCATCGGCGACCCCGTCAATGTCGCTGACCGACTGCAAAACCTGGCCCGATTGGGAGAGGTCATGGTCGGGGAAGAGACGGCCCGTCTCGTGGGGAATGAATTTCCACTCGTCGATCGCGGTGAGTTGACGATTCGGGGGCGCCAGGCGCTTGCTCGCGTGTACGAACTCGACACCTCATCGCCGTCGCCTGCGCCGGTCGTTGCTGCCGACTCCGCGGAACGCTCTGCCAATGACACAGACTGAGGCACCTCCATGGCCCGCATACTGGTTGTCGACGACGAAGCCGCCCACCGAGACAGCCTGCGCCGTATTTTTGAGCGGGCTGGCCATGAGGTCTCGGTCGCCAGGGATGGCGATGAAGCCCTGGTGCTGTTGGGGCAGGTCCCTGTTGACGTTGTCCTGACGGACCTGGTCATGCCGCGGGTCGACGGACGAACCGTTCTGAGCACCGCCTTGAAACTCCGCCCCGACGCCGACGTCGTCTTGATGACCGCGTATGGCAACGTCGAAAACGCCGTCGCGGCCATGCGGGATGGTGCCAAAGATTTCCTCACCAAGCCCACGCGCCGCGGTGAGTTGCTGGCGTGCATCGACCGACTGCTGGAGCGGCAACGGTTGATGGCTGAAAATCGCGCCTTGCGTGCGGAACTCACGAGCCAGGGCGTTCCCGAGCGGCAGGCTCGTCAGCAGACCCGGGGGCTTGATCGGCTGCTTGGTTCCAGTCCGGCCATGCAGACCCTCAAGCAGACGCTCGCCCAGGTGGCGACGACGACGGCGACGGCGTTGTTGATCGGTGAATCAGGTACCGGCAAGGAACTGTGTGCCCGGGCGTTGCATGAGCTGTCGCCCAAACGCGATGGGCCTTTCGTCGCGGTCAACTGCGCGGCCCTGCCGGATTCCCTGCTGGAGGCCGAGCTCTTTGGCGCTGAAAAGGGCGCCTACACGGGCATCGACGACCGTCG
>CAJBHN010000089.1 GCA_903952805.1 uncultured Myxococcales bacterium
GGCCCACGGGCTCGTCGAGGGCGCCTGGCAGCTGGAGTCGGAGGCAGGGGTCGTCGCCGGAACGCGGGATGAACTGGGCTGCCTGGGCTGCTACATGGCTTGCATGATGAAGGACGCGACTCCCCAAGCCATCCGCCTTGCCGACTACCAGGCCCCCACCTTCGCCATCGACTCGGTCGACCTGGCCTTCGACCTCGACGTCGACCACACCGAAGTCGTGGCCACGCTGGTCTTTTCCCGCATCAAGGGCCACAGCGGTCCCCTCGTGCTCGACGGTGGGCTGGACGCCGACGCCTCGGGTCAGCTGCTGTCAATCACTGTCGACGGCGCCGTCCTCGACGCTGCGGCGTACACGCTGACCGATGCGTCGTTGACGCTGCACACGCCTGGCGACCACTTCACGCTGCAAACCCGTCGTTCATTGAAGCCGTCGGGCAACAAGAGCCTTGAGGGGCTGTACGCCTCGGGCAGTGGCTTGTTCACGCAATGCGAGGCCGAGGGCTTCCGCAAGGTCACGTGGTTTCTCGACCGCCCCGACGTCATGTCGGTCTTCACCGTCACGCTGCGGGCCGACCCCGCCCGTTTCCCGGTCCTGCTGTCCAACGGCAACAAGGTCTCCGAGCGCGACGACGTCATCGACGGCAAGCCCCGCCGTGTCGTCGTGTGGCACGACCCGCACAAGAAGCCCTGCTATTTGTTCGCCATTGTCGCCGCCGACCTCGTGGCCCGCAGCGACACGTTTCAGACCATGAGCGGCAAGCAGGTCGCGTTGAACGTCTGGGTGCAACAGCACGACCTGGATCAGACCCAGCACTGCCTGGACAGCCTGCAGAAGTCGATGACGTGGGACGAGCAGCGCTTTGGTCGCGAATACGACCTCGACGTTTTCAATCTGGTCGCCGTCTCCGACTTCAACATGGGCGCGATGGAGAACAAGGGGCTCAACATCTTCAATACGAAATACGTGTTGGCCCGCCCCGACACCGCCACCGACGTCGACTTCGCCGGCATCGAGGCCGTCGTCGGCCATGAGTATTTCCACAATTGGTCGGGCAATCGGGTCACGTGTCGCGATTGGTTCCAGCTCTCGCTCAAGGAGGGCTTCACGGTCTTTCGTGATCAAGAGTTCTCGTCGGACGTGGGCTCTCGTGCCGTGCGCCGCATCGAAGAAGTCCGCCGCCTGCGCAGCCTGCAGTTCCCCGAGGACGCCGGCCCCACCGCCCACCCGGTGCGCCCCGACCACTACGTGGAGATTTCGAATTTCTACACCGTCACCATTTATGAAAAAGGGGCCGAGGTGGTGCGCATGTACCACACGCTGCTGGGCGAAGAGACGTTCCGCCGCGGGACCGACCTGTACTTTTCGCGCCACGACGGAGAAGCCGCCACCTGCGACCAATTCGCCGCTTGCATGGCCGAGGTCAGCGGTCGCGACCTGACGCAATTCAAGCGCTGGTACAGCCAGGCCGGCACCCCGGTGGTGCAGGCCGCTGGCGCCTGGGACGCCGCTGCCGGCACCTACACGGTGACGTTGAAGCAGACGGTGCCAGCGACGCCGGGCCAGACCGACAAGCTGCCGATGCTCATCCCCATCAAGGCCGCGTTGCTTGGTGCCGAAGGTGCTCGCGTGCCGCTGACCGTCGATGGGACGGCGTGTGGCACCGAGACCCTGCTGGAGCTCGTCGAAGGCGAGCAGCGCTTTGTCTTTTCCGGATTGAGCGCCCGGCCGGTGCCGTCGTTGCTGCGGGATTTTTCGGCTCCCATCACCCTGGTGACCGACGACGACGAAACCGCGCTGCTGTTCCGGCTGGCCCACGACGACGACGCCTTCAACCGCGTGGAGGCCGGTCAGGAATTGTTCCTGCGCCATCTGCTGGGCAGCATCGAGTCGGTGCAGGCCGGTCAGGGCCCGCTGCCACCATCGTCGGCGTTGCTGACGGCGGTGCAGCAGGCGTTGTCGTCGGCCCTGCGCCCCGCGGGAGACCCGGCCCTGTTGGCGCTGGCCTTGAGCGTGCCCGGCCTCGACGTCATCGGCGACCGCCTGCCCTGGGCTGATTATGCGAGCGCGTTTGCGGCCCGCGAATCGCTGACCACCGCCATCGCCACCTCGATGGCGGGGTTGATGCTCGAGGTCGATGCCTCGCTGAGCCAGGCCCTCGACGGCAAGCCCTACGCGTTTGCGCCCACGCCCGTGGGTCAGCGCAGCTTGCGCAATCTGTTGGTGTCGTTTCAGGCGCGGCTGAGCGACGCCCCCGTCGTGGCTCACCTGCAGCGGGCGACGTCGATGACCGACACCCAGGCCGCCCTCGGGTTGTTGGCCAACACGACCGGCAAGGCCCGAGACGACGCCTTCGCGGCGTTTTATGCCCGCTGGCAGGGCGAGGCCCTGATGATCGACAAATGGTTCGCTCTGCAGGCGATGACGACGAGGAAGACGGCCCTCGACGACATCGCCAGCCTGGCGGCCCATGAGGCCTTCAGCCTGGAAAACCCCAATCGGGCCCGCTCGATTATCGTGGCGTTGGGGATGAGCAATCCGCTGCATTTCCACGACGCCAGCGGCCGCGGCTACACGTTCTTGGCGGACCAGGTGCGCACGCTGGATGCGTTCAATCCCCAGATCGCGGCCCGCTTGATGACGCCGTTGACGCGGTGGAAGCGCCAGAACCCGGCCCGTCAGGCGTTGATGCAGACCGAGCTGCGACGGATCTTGTCGCGTGACGGCGTCAGCAAAGACGTCTTTGAAATCACGACCAAGGCCCTGGCCGACGCCCCCGCCAGCTGATGCACGGGGTGGGCTCGCGCAACAAGTTGAGGGCGTCCCATGCTCGGCTCTATCCGGGCAGCGGGATGCTTGATCGCCTGGGGCGCGCCATCTGCACGGCCGAGTGTCTGCCCCGCAAGGAGCTGCACGAGGCCTGGGAGATGGCCACCCGCGTGCGCCAATGTTTCACCGGCGGCCGGGTCGTCGACCTGTGCTGCGGCTACGGTCTGCTTGGTCAGGTGATGCTGCTGCTCGACGATTCCTTGACCGTCGCCATCGCCGTCGACGTCAAAGTACCGCCGAATCATGGCCTGATTCATCAGGCCATCGCCGAGGAATTCCCCCAGCTGCGCGGGCGCGTGCGCTTCGTGAACGCTCCGTTGCAGGGCATTGACATCGACGCCGACGACATCGTGGTCTCCGCCCACGCCTGCGGCCCCCTCAGCGACGACGTCATCAGCACAGGCGCCGACCGTCACGCTCGGCTGGCGGTGCTGCCGTGCTGTCATCAGTATCGACGGCGCGCCGACCTCGCTGGCCTGCCAGACCCCGCGCTCGCGATGGACATCGAGAGAGCCGTGCTTCTGCGCGCCCGTGGCTATCGCGTCTGGACCCCGAGCATTCCGGTCGAGGTCAGCCCGAAGAATCGGCTGCTGCTGGGGGCTCCGGCCAGCAGGGTCGTCGTCGACCACGACGACGCGGCGGCGTCTCAGGTGTCGCCGTCGCCAGCGTGGTGGTCCCAGATGGCCTGATAGGCCGACTCGACGACGCGAGCGAGGCGATGACCATCCATCAGCCCCGAGGTCGCAAACACCGTTCGCTGGGCAAGGCGGATGGTCGCGAGTCGGTCGACGTCTGACGCCATGGCCGTAGCCAACTGGAGGTATTCCTCCTCGGTGTTGGCGATCCAGGCGTCAAAACCCATTCGCGTCAACGCACTCGCCGACATGCGCGAGGCCATGCGTCGCCCCCGCAGCGTGATGACCGGGACGCTCATGAACAGGGCCGTGCACGTCGTCGTATGACCACCCCACGGGAAGGGGTCCAACGCGATGTCCATTTGGTTGTAGAGTTCCAGGTGCTCGAGAATCGACATGCGCCCGTGCAGGTCGAGTCGATCGGCCGCGATGCCCCACGCCGCAAACTTGCGCAGGATTCGGGTTCGTACCCAGGGAATGGTGAGGGGCCCGGCTTGCAGGATCAGGCGAGAACGCGGCACCGACAGCAGCAGCCGACTCCA
>CAJBHN010000090.1 GCA_903952805.1 uncultured Myxococcales bacterium
CGCTCACCAGCGACAGCGGCGACGCCGTCGACAGCAGCGGCGCGGGCGCCTTCGGGGGCGTCGGTGTCGTCGACTGCCGGACGGGCCCGCGCACGGTGGCGTCGAGCACGGCCGACGTCGCCGGTGGGACGGGGTCGGACTCGGCAGGCCGCGACAGCGCTGGCGTCAGCATCGAGCGGGTGACGGCCGACGACGTCGGGGGCTTGATGGTGATGCTCATGATCGACCTGCGAAGGCTGGAGGCGTGATGGCAGCAACGGCAGCGTCGACGGCGTCGAGCAGCGTCAGGGCGGCGCTGCGGAGTTCATCGCTGGTGGTGCGGGTGAGGACAAACGTCAGCAGGGCCCGCGCCGCCGACGGTGCTCCGCTCAACAGCTGGGCGCGGGCGCAGGACACGGCGGTCCCGAGGTCCTTGTCGTCGAGACTGAGAGCCTCCTCCCAGGCGTTGCGAGCGGCAGCCACGTCGCCGCCCAGCCAGGCCGCGTCGCCCAGCACCACCCACGCCGACGCATTCGTCGGCGACAATGCCAGGGCAGCCCTGGCCAGGGCGAGGGCGTCGTCGACGCGGCCAAGGTCAAGGGCGCTGCGGGCGGCGGCGACAAAAGCGCGAGGCTCACCAAGAGGGAGGCCGCTTTCGACGACGGCACCGTGGAGGCCCTTGGCCTCATCCGCGCTCAACGAAGGGGAAATCATGCGGCAAGGTTGACACGTGGCGCGGGCGCTGGCGAGGACCGAGCCCTGCTCAGACCCATGATCTCACACGCTTTTTGAACGCGCCAAGATCAGAGCGTGCCAGCTAACGGCCGCCGTTTGTGATCACAGCCAAGCGGTCGTTGCCCTTGAGGCCTGCGCTCAGGGGGGCTACGGGCTGGGCATCATGGACACACCGAAGACACCACCGTCGCCCAACGTCGCAACTGGCCGCAGCCATGGCGATGGCGACAGCCGTCTTGCTGCTGCGGAGCGTCCATCGCCCGGCGCGACCCACCCGCCCCAAGCGGCCCACGACGGCAACGGTCACAATGGTCACCATGGCCACCACGGTGCGGGTCGTGAGATCAGCGGCAAGAAGTTGATGGCCCTGGCCGTCGGTGCCGTCGGCGTCGTCTTCGGCGACATCGGTACCAGCCCCTTGTACACGATCAAGGAATGCGCCCACGTCTTGCACCACGGCGATGGCGTCATCTCCCCCACCGACGTCTTGCAGGTCCTCAGCCTGATCTTCTGGTCGATGACCATGGTGGTCACCCTCAAATACGTCACGTTCATCATGCGGGCCGACAACCGCGGCGAAGGCGGCATCATGGCCCTGGGGGCCCTGCTGCCAGATCAATACCGCGCGTCCCCCCGCAAGCCGCTCACCTGGTTGGCGGTCCTCGTCGTCATCGGCAGCGCAGCCCTCTACAGCGACGGCGCCATCACGCCGGCGATTTCGGTGTTGTCAGCCGTTGAGGGGCTCACGATCGCTGAGCCCAACATCCCGCTGCCGGTCATCCTCGGCATCACGATTGCTATCCTCGTGGGCCTGTTCGCCATTCAGCACCGCGGTACCGCCCTGATTGGCCAGCTCTTTGGCCCGGTCATGACGGTGTGGTTCTTCTTGATTGGTGGGCTCGGCATCTTCCACATCATGAAGAATCCCGGCGTGCTGCAGGCGCTGTCACCACATCATGCGGTCATGTACTTTGTCGACCACGGTGTTGCCGGCATCGTCATCCTGGGCAGCGTCGTGCTGGCCGTCACCGGTGGCGAAGCCCTCTACGCCGATATGGGCCACTTCGGCCTCAAGCCGATCCGACTGGCCTGGATGACCTTCGTCATGCCGTCGCTGCTGCTGAACTATTTTGGCCAGGGAGCATTGCTGCTCGCTCGCCCTGAAGCCGCGGCCAATCCGTTCTTCGAGATGGTCCCCGCCGGCAACTTCACCTATGCGCTCGTGATTTTGTCCTCGATGGCCACCGTCGTCGCCAGCCAGGCCTTGATCTCTGGGAGCTTCTCGCTGACCAAACAGGCCATGCAGATGGGGCTCTTTCCCCGCGTGACCGTGCGGCACACCGCCGAAGACGAGCAGGGGCAAATCTATATTCCCGAGGTCAACGCCTTGCTGGCGGTCGTCTGCATCCTGCTGGTCATTGGCTTTCGATCGTCGTCGGCCCTGGCTGGTGCTTACGGACTCGGCGTCACGACGACCATGCTGACGACGTCGGCGGTCTTTCTGGTCGTGCTCATCAAGATGCGCGGCTGGTCCAAGCCCACGGCCCTGGCGCTTTTTGGGCTGTTTCTCGTCTTCGACATCCCCTTTCTGGCCGCCAACGTGCTGAAGATTCCCAACGGCGGGTATGTGCCGTTGCTGATGGGCTTGTGCATCACGATCACGATGCTGGTTTGGCATTGGGGCCGTCGACTGCTGCACGCCCACTACGTTGGCCGCTTTTCCTCATTTGAAGCGACCTGGCCCGAACTGGAGCGCTCGATTGCCCAGCGCACCCCGGGGACCGGCATCTTCATGGCCGCCTCCGACGACGGCCTGCCCCCCGTGTTGCCGCACATCGTGCGCCGCACCCATGCCCTGCACAAGCAGGTCGTGTTGCTGACGGTGATCACCGCC
>CAJBHN010000091.1 GCA_903952805.1 uncultured Myxococcales bacterium
ATCTCACCTGGGCATTCGAGCGCCTCGGCACCCACCGGGACGCTTTCGACCTGCCAGCCGCCGAGCTGACTCCGGCTGCCTATCGACGACAGATGACGACCACGTAGAGGTCGAGGTGCTCGCTCGCCGAGCGCCATTGTCTCACAGATTCACGCGCCCCGCTCCCGGCGTCGCTGATCGGTCACGTAGCCAAGGATGTCAACGTCGTCCGCGGGCGGCAGCAGGGCGGCGATGGCAAAGGTGCCGATGATCACCAGCTCGATGGCTCCCACAGTCGCGAATCCCGCTGAAGATCCGAAACGGCGGAAGACCGCACGCGAGATGGGGTTCTTTTTTAAAGACCGATGCCGTAGCGCCAGTGACGTTGGGGGACACGGGGATGTCCGACAAGGACATCTGGGTTTCACCTCCCCTGCCGTATTTGTGGAGGGTCTGTTTCAGGCCCTCCACAACGAGCTGAGCTCGATTGGGCCGTCGTTTGAGACGGACCGGATGAAAGTGGGCATCGGCAATTTGTACTTCAGCCAGCCAAGTCGAGCGCATCGTCTATTTGACCAGCCCGACGAGATTGTTCGCACGTTTGCCACGCTCAAACCGATGGCAGCGCTCACCGAAAGACCCCAAAAATAGCCAGGCGGGGCTGTGCGCCGGGAGCGGGTAATGCTCGCATCATGAACAACAACTGGTCGCAGTCGTCGTCGACCAGGACGTGCAGGGCCTCGTTGGCTTGTTGGGTCGCCATCTCATCCTTGCCCATATGCATGCTCAAGACTACGCATGCCGCCGCCAGGTGGCGGCCGCCCATCGCCAGGGAGACGGACCGGGCCGCCTCCAGGATCGTTGCCCCCTGTCGCTGGAACAGGAAGCCTTCCCGACCCGACCCAATCATCTTCGCGATGTCGCTGGCGTCGAGGTTGTCGTGGGCTGGTCTCATCGCGCATAGCCAGGTGAGGGTCAGGCACGCCCTCCGCGCCGCTCGCTTGTCGGCGACGCGCACGCATATTGCCACATTCTCCACCTCACCCGACCCAAAGACGATGGCAATTTGGGGCGTCGCGGTTGGAGGAGATGCGAGGACCGGCCCCACGGATGCAGCGTCGCCAACGACGACGTTGAAGACGGCAGCGTCGTCGCTGGCACGTCCTCGCGGCCCGGCGCCGCGCGGGGCGAGGTCTATGAAATTGTATCCACAATTCGTTACGATTCCGGCTTGTCGACAATGCCGACGCCAGTTCTGGAGCAACCCGAGAATATTGGCACGACCGGGTGGGTTGGCCGAATGGACGGTGAAGCGCAGCAGCGGTCGTTCGCTTTCCACAATCCACTTGGCGCAGTCCATCCCCGTGGGCACACCATCGCCAAGGTCATGGTCAAAGCTGATTTCGTCTGGAGTACCATGGGTCTGAATCCACGCGACGAATTCGTCATGGGAGCGCACCACGATCCAACTCGAATCTGGCGGAGAACAAATGTCGTCGAGGTACAACTTGCGCATAGCGTCCTTTGCTGAGGCCCGACGTCGGCAGAGAAATGCTACACTCCGCCGTTGCCTGCCAACTTCCACAGCCCGGCATATCGTTCAGGAAGCTGGACGATCCGCTCACCTTGGTATTCGGTCCAGCAAGGATACTCGTAAAAGCCGCGGCCAAAGCCACCATAGATCAGATGTCCGGGCATTCCGGCAGGATTCAATTGTACTGACTTCTTGAAGAAGGAATCATTCGACGGCACGCCCTCCCACTCACCGCCCAGGGCGCCAGGGCTGATGATGGCCAGAATTGCTGGAGAGATCCCAAGTCGACAGTACAGCCCCTGGTACACGGCTGACATCTCCCCGCCCAGGTACAGCAGACTGAACATGTCTGGCCCATGTGACGCTGGTTTTTCCTCATCTCGTCGCCAGACACTCCAATGCCCAAAGGGTTCACAACCTCGCTGCCCCCACAGGATTCTCTCTTGAGCAGCTTGATCCCTGGGCACAAGAAGTGGTGTCCAACCCCGGGGTACAATGTCGTCCTGAAAGATTTCACGCTGCAATACCGTGTGATAGCCACTGCAGCCGCTGTCAGCGTCGGTTCCGTTGATGTTCCTGAGGTATTCATTTTTTGGGACCATATAGTCGGCATACACAAATGAATAAACGTTGCCGGCCAGGTATTTGATTGGTGTCCCGTTCAATCCACAGGCAGGGTAATAGAGTGAGTCCTCAAGGATGTCCCGAAGGCGGAATTCGCGATCACCTTGCGCAATATCTGTAAGCCACTTCGGTTGAGGTCTGGTCGGTATTTGAGGTATCACGGTGTCTCTTTTTGTCGTGAAGAACATGCTTGCGACCTGAAAACAGGTCTCAACCAGAGATGCGTCCGCCGGCCGCCTTCAGCTCCAAAGTAACCCACCCTCCGACACGAACCATACTTGCGGGCAGCTGCCTCTCTCCTCGGCTACGCCATCCGTCATTCGGCAGTCAGAACGGCAGGTCGTCGATGTACCAATCGGGGTCGTGGTTCGGCTCGTCGTAGTCGTCGTGGTGGTCGTGGTTTTCCCCGTCATGCCCGCCATCCGCGGGAGCGGTGAGGGGGCGCTTTCCTTCGTGGGCTTGCCATGGGGTTGGCAGTCCACCGAGGTTGAAGCGGGCGACGAGTTCTTCGGCGATGGCGTGTGCGCAGTCGTCGGCGGGCATATTGTGCGCGGAGCGGAGGTCTTCGATGACCCAGATGCCCCGCCGGGGATGAAACGCGACAGCCAGCGTGAGGCGCTCAGGACGGAACTGAAGGTGATCCGGTTTGGTGGACAGTTTTCTTACGCTGTTTGCTGCCTGGCTGCTTCGTAAATCTCCTCCTGTTGCACAGGTGTCCTGTACCCGATCGTCGAGTGACGTCGTCGCCGGTTGTAGAAGAC
>CAJBHN010000092.1 GCA_903952805.1 uncultured Myxococcales bacterium
CGCACCGTGTCCATCCTGGCTCCAGACGTTTTCGCGTGGGGCGGAACGCGCCGATATTGCGCACTTCTTTTCGTCGCCGATCGTGTTCTGTCCAGACATCGACAGCGACGGTCATCCCCTCGAGATCTTTGCGCATCCCCACGCCTCCCACTGCTTCTTGTATGTCGATCCCCGCTATCGCTCTGCCGACGTCATCAATGGCCTTGACGGCCGTCGGGGTGGCGCCTGGCGATCGGCGCGGGGCTACCAGACCCACGCCCGCATCCAGCTGTCGCCCACCGACCTCGTGATTCTTGGCGTCAGGGGCGACCTTGCCCGGCATCGTCACCAGGACGAAGCGCCGTGGGCCATCCTCGAGGTGCTCGATCGACACGAAGGCCTCACCGACGCACATGGCCCACAGCGGCTGGCGCTCCTCTTTGCCTGCCTCGACAGTGACGCGGTCTTCACGTCGGTGTTTCAGCGGCCTCTGGCCAATGAATGGACGGAGCAATCGGGCCCCGACGATGTGCGAATGTCATCGCGCCGTCGACCGCCATTCGCCGTCGTCTTGCTCGATGATCCCCATGATCCCGACAACGGCGATCCGTCGTATCGGGTCAACCGGAGTCGCCGGCTCGAGCGGCTGGCGGCGCGCGCGCGCCCCGAGTGGTTGGTCGTGGGGAGAGGCTTCCCCGTGTGGGATGACTACGACGACGGCGAGGCGCTCATGGGCAATATGCGTCAGTCGGAGCGGCGGCTGCATGCCCGGGTGGCCACGACCTCGCAGCGGCGCCGCGAAGAGCATCGTGCGACCACGGCGCAGAGAGCGGAGCACCGTGCACGCACCGGGATCGAGCTGCTCTCGACGCTGCTTCGTCGAGAACACGGGCAGTGGGCGGTGGTCGACGCGGACGCCGACGCGCACGGGCTTGGCGCCCGTCTGGACCAACGACTGGCGGCGGCCCTCGCCCCCCGTGCGCCCACACCGCCGCTGGAGGGGGCCGATGATGTCGTCATCGTCGGCCATCGCAGCGGGTCCACCGTCGCGCTTCTCCGGACACTGCAGTCAAGGGGCACGCGGCGCGTGAGCCTGCTCGTGCCGGCGTCGCTCATCACCACGCCGGACCTCTCTCTCCGTCGTGCCATGAACAATTCGGTGCTGGTGCGCTCCATCGTCTGGGTGGGCGACGTCGTGCGCGCCATCCTCGGTGCGCTGGATACGCCAGCGGCGCACCGTGAATACGCGCTCATCACCCTGGATTGTCAGCGGGTCTCGGGAACAACACGAATCGGTACCATCGACTTCGACGACACCCACCCATCCACGGGCGCTGCCCTGCTCGAGGCCTTCGAGCGCGACGCGATCTCCTGCTCGTCCTTCGATGTGACAGATGTCCCATGGACAGCGACCCGATTCTCGCCCGCCGCTGAGCACCTTCGCCGTGACTGTCGGCTGGCACCGTTGCATGCCTTCGCCGAGGTGCACCGCGCCCGTCGTCTGCGGCTCCGACAGCCGTATCCATCCACCGCACCGGCTGGATCCATGAGGCCACTGCTGGAACGGGCGCAGCTGCAGCGCACGCTGAAGACCCGGGACCTGCGGGCGCTCACGCCTCGGTGCGGCTGCTGGCTCGATGACGTCGATGAACGCGAGGTCGTCCGCGAGGGGGATGGCGTGTTGTTCTGGCGCGCTCGCGACAGCCTTGGTGCCTTCCTCGTCGGCAGCGCCCATGACGGCTGGGTGATGGGGGCTGGCCTCGTCCGCCTCGCCTTTTCGAAGCGGCTCACAATGCCGGAGCGATTTTTCCTGCTGGCCCACATCACCGGGCCGCGTGGGCGAACGCTCTTCGACGCCGCCGGCGCCGACCTCGATCTGGCCATCGACCACCTGGAGGTCATCCCCCCCGATCCTGACGCTGTGAAGGCCCTCGACCTTGTGAAGACCATCATCGGCACCGACGTCATCGACGGCACCGCGGTGGACGATGCCCTCAGGTGACGCCGTACGCCGTCGCGAGGACGTCGCTGTCTTCAATGCACTGAAACCCGAGCTTGTTCGCGGCCCTCAGGAACGTGGCCACCTGCGACGGCGCAAGCTCCAGCCACTCCTCGCGCAGCGCGCTCGAGGCGCCTGCACACCGCCGCAGCAGCGGTGCTGGCATCCAGAGTTCGTACATGGACTCCAGCATGGGTGGGAACTCATGATCCTCTACGCCAGGCACCTCCGCAGCGTCGAAGACGCACTCGCGCGACGGGAGCTCATCAGCCGAGGCGTCCTGCAGCGACGCAAGCGCCCATCGTGGAAGCGCGTCGACGAAGTCTCCCCACGTGGCGCTCTCGGCGAGGGCCCGATGGACCGCAGCGAGCTCGGCGATGAGCATGGCCGGGGCAATGACGAATCGCTCGTGGGGACTTGTGCCATGGATGAGCGTCCGGTCCTCTTGCCACGTCGATGCCTGCTCACCGGCTGCAAGGACCGGTGGCGTCGTCGCCGTGGAGTCCGTCGCCTTCTTCTTCGAACCCGACACCCTTCTGGTCATGGCGCTCTCCCATTCTGCAATCGATGCGATGATGAGCCGGTGAACATCACCGGAGCGTGCGAGGCTGCATGCCCCATGACGGCCTCCATCTGGTCCTCCATCTGGTCCTCCATCTGGTCCTCCATCTGGTCCTCCATCTGGTCCTCCATCACAGCCTCCATCCGGTCTCCACATCCATGCGCTCGTCGTCGGTCTCGTCATCGTCGTCGACAGCACGCCAGAACGCGGCGCGTCGTCCGGGGGTGAAGGCAACGCCCACACCCTCGTGACCGGGCGGCCGGCCCATCCACTCGGGCCACCGGCACGCCGGGCCGGCATCGGCGAGGGCGCGCAAGCCCGCAAAGGTATACGCCCGTGGCTCGCGCAACTTCTGGGCGATGAGCCGCAGCAGGTGGCGACCCTCCTGCAGGACACCGTTGGCGCAGGCGTCGACAGCGGCCAGCGTGGCAGGCCAGCTCCCATGACCCACATGCAGGGCCGCAATGCAGGTGGCCTGCTGTTCGATGTCATCGGCGGGAACGACGTCGGCGTCCCAGGCGCGGGGATCCAGGCTGAGCATGTCGTACTCGACCGCAAAGGTGCTGCTCGTCCACTGCGCCTCCTGTCGTGCACGAAAGCGCAGGACCGGCAGGTCGCGGTCGTCAGTATGGGCGGGAGCAAGACCGAAGACCCGGTGCAGGAGAGCGCCCTCTTCAAGGGCCCTCACAAAGGCGGTGCGACGGCGATCGCCATACAGGACGTCCAGCGTGCCGAAGGCATCATCGGTACACGGCAACCTGCTGGCGTGATCGACGGCGACAGCGTGCGCGATCACGTCCATGGTGGGGCGGTCATCGTGGCGGCTGAGGTCCAGGACGGCGTTGACGGCCACCCGCGGCCACTCCGTCGAGCAGTCGTCGAAGGCCCGGCGAACGAGCCACACACAGATCCCCTTGCGGCGAGCGGCGCTGCAGAGAGCGAGGGCCGCATCCCGCAGCCCGGTGTCGTACTCGGCCACCACGATCAGGCCGCCGACGTCGGGCCCGAGGGCCTCGACGTGATCGGGGCCCCTCCGCAATGGATGCAGGCGGACGATCCTCCCATCGGCGACGGCTGCAGCCGCCGCGGCCCTCGTGCCGTCATGCTGCGACAGGGGTTCGAGGACGGCCTGATGGTCCGTGGCTTCAACAGCGACGATCACCACGCGACGAGGAGCTGCAGTCATCAATGAACCCTCCACGAACGTTCAGGACACAAGCCCGACGCCCACACCTTCGCTCCCACCATGGCCCACACCTGCGACAAGAACTGACGCTCACGCGCCGGGCCTGAGGGCCTGCCCGAAGACGGCGCGCCTCAGGCGCCCCTTGCGCCGCACTCATCGCTGCACCCGGCCGACAGGAGATCGACGCCACAGAGCGGACACGTGATCACGGAGGGTCGTATCGACCGCGACTGCGCCGCCGCCCACGCGCGGTACGAGACCCACCTGCCCTCGTCTGGGCGGCCAATGAAGAGGTCGACATCGTCAAGCGCCACGGCGGTGTGGCCGATGGGCACCTGGACATGTGGGTTGTAGATCGAATAGCCGAATGACGACGCCGGCTCTGGTGTCCCCTCGATGCCGGTCGTGCGATCGCGCAGATGCTCCAGCGCACGGGGCCAGACGCTCACCGACGCGAACCCGCCGGTGTTCGCCGCCAGTCGCAGCATCCGAGCCAGTCGGACCCGCATGAAGCAGGCCTCTCTCGACAGGCGGAGCTGCTCGGCCGTCGACGTCGGGCTGCGCACGAGGGCGAGCAGGCGCTCGCACAGCGGCCTCGCCTCGGGGGTGCGCAGGACCCGACGAACGTCGCTGACGAAGACCTCACCGAACGGCACGTCCATCCTCGGGTCTACCGCCGCCATCTTGTCGACGACCTCAAGGGGCGGAAGCCCTGACTCCGCGGCAACGATGGCCGCCTCGAAACGCTCCAGAAAGGACTCGGTCACAGACATGAATATCTCCCTGAAGGGGCTGCTCGACGAAGGCGACGGCGCGTCGCTCTCCCTGGAGCGTGGCGGGCGAGCCAGCGATTGCTGACACGTCGGATCCGCCGCGCCGCTCGATCCGGGTCCTGTGCCTCTGCGTCTGGCGCATCACCACGATGCCGCGTGGTGTGCGGGCTCCGCGTTCATTTCCGAGCGACCCGTGAGGCTGGAGGAACGCAGCGCCTGCTCGTTGCTCTTCACCACAGGCGCCTGCGGCCCTCTTCCACCCACTGGGCGGCGCGCTGGCAGTCCTCTACGAGCAGCCCGACATCCGGATACGGTGCGTGGCGAAACAGCCGAGGGGAGCGACGAAAGCGCGGGTGGACATCGAGCCAGTCCTGCCAGAGGTCTTCGGACTCGTCGTCAAACCAGACGACCCGGTGACCTTCATCGAGCGCGTCAGCCACGGCTCTCGGCTTCCAGAGCCACGGCGGGTCGGCGTCTGCCCGTGCTGCCGTACCGCCTGGTGGGACTTCATCAGGGAGCGGCGTTGGCGTCGCCGCCACTGGAAACGGCCCGATGCCGACGAGCGGCACGATGTCGAGATTGACCTTCCCGTCCATGTTCCAGGTCGTCAGCCACCGCACGTCGCCAAGGTCGGCCACCGCCCGGGCCATCGACGGACTGACCCACAAGTTGAACCCGTTTGCGTGGCCACGGCGCCAGTCCGTCCACGATGTGGGCGTCGGCGGCTCGTCGCCACTCATCGCGTTCAGTACCCCATCGACATCCAGCAGCACGACGACACCCACGACACACCCCCTGATCACGATTCCTTCGGGCCGCATGACCATTGACCTGGTCAAACGAGACACCCGGGCGGAGCCCGCGCTCGTTCGAGGCACGGCGCCAGCCCACGCGGTCAGATCCAGACGCTTCACCTTCACCGTTGCTGACACCAGTCGGCGCGGCGCTGGCCGGGGTGGTCGATGGCGGCGTTGCTGCCTCTGTTTCTACTTTCTGTTGCTGATTCTGTCAGCAAGGCTGGCGATGCGCGTCTGAGCCGGGTGTACGCAATTCTTTTCTGGCACGATCCGTCGCTTTTTTGGGTCTGCGACGGATTCTGTCGCTGATGGTCGTTAGTTTTCAAGCCCAACAGGGTCCCCAGGATGGCGTGGGCGGTGCGTCGCCTGCCCTGCCTTGCTCGCCCTTCACCACAGCTACAGGAGGTGCCCATGGAAGGTGCTGGTTTCTGCTCTGGAGCTTCTGCCGCGTCGATCGCGGCTGCGTGGGAGGCGGCCACCGCCGCCTCGCCGCGCCCGGTTGTACGCACCCGTGCGGCTTCGTCACGGGACACCCACGGTTGGATGGCGTTGTGGGCCATTCGTCACGCCTTGCCCGGGACGCCTGATCATCGCTGCTGGTCGGTTGACCTCTATGCCCGCCTCGAGCTCCTTGCCCGCGCGTATTACCGCCGCTTCTTTCCGCGCACCGACCATGCGATGCGCGAGGCGGCGTGGACCGACCTCTGGGCCCGGTGGTGCGACCGCGCCCCCGGCCCCGATGTGTGCTGCACCGACGAGGCCGGTGTCGTCCGGTACGTCCAGCGCTCGCTGGCCAACGCCATGAACTCCCTGTGCCGCAAGCGCGCGGTCCGACGACGCCTCGTCACCCAGCGCCCGTGGGACATCGAGCTGCTGGTGCACGCGAGCGGCCTGCTCACCGAAGGCGCCCAGGACGTCGTCGAGCGCGCCCAGGCCGAAGCGATGGCGGAGATGACGCTGGCGTTCTTCGATGACGCGCTGCCGCGGCTCCTTGGCCCGCACCGCCGCGGGCGCGCCGAAGAGGTGCTGCGTCTGGTGCAGGAGCGATTCGCCATGGTCCGCGGCGACGTGTCCTTCAGCGAGCTGGTCACGGCAGCGGCTGCCGGTGGCTCGAAGCGCACGATCGAGAACCGGATGCGACAGCGCTATGTCCGGGCGCTCCAAGTCGTGATGACCACCATCGACGACCACGTCAAGGATGTGATCGCCGACGGCTACGACCCAGACGCCCTCCGCGCCGGGGCCGCACGCCTCTTCTCCGACCGTGCATCGATTCATCTGCGACCCCCGCGGGCCCTCTCGGCCAGGATGACGAGCACGCGCGCCACGTGCCGCGCACGCGCCGAAGGGCCCTCGCGAACTTGACGTACTGTCGGCACGACAGCCTGGGACTATGTCCGAAGCCGCAGCCCGGCACCGCAGGCCGACACTCCAGCCTGGCGCTCAAGCGCATGCATCACATGACGGGCTGGAATCACGTACGCTCAACACAAGCGCGGCGGCGACACCGCCATCTCTGGGGGGCACATGACCAAGGTCGCTGCGGTATCGGCGGTGTCGGGGCTGAGGCTCCGGCTGTGGACAGCCGCCGCCGTGCTGGTTGTGGCTGGCGTGGTGATGCGCACCGGCGCTTCCGAGAACGAGGCCGGGTCGCCCGTGAACGCCGCCCCGGACGTCGCTGCGCCCGAAGAAGCGAAGCCCTCAAGGATGCCTCCTTTTGTCTGGCGGGCCGTGGAGCACCGCCAGCTCGAAAGCGACCGTGTACAGCTCGATTCGCATCCTTCGCCCCTCGACGCTCGGTTCTTCGGCACCAGTGACGCAACGGGCCCTGCGACCGTAGAAGACGATGGCGAGCTCCTCATGATAATGCGGGTCGTCTGGAAACAGCACCCTGCCGACGGAGCAGCGGAGCGCATCCGGGTCCTTGAGCTCACCGGGTCCCGCTACAGCAGTGTTTCATTTGTAGACGATGAAACCGCATTTGGCGACCGCAACAACGACGGTGTCGCCGACGTGCTTGTGCAGTTCTGGTCAGGGGGCACATGTTGGAGTTGCACGCGGCTCGGCCTGCTGCAGCCCGTCGATGCGAAGCTGGTCGACCTGCTCGACGTGCCAGAGCTGAACGAATCCCGTTGGCCCCGCAGGTTCGAAGACGTGGACGACGACGGGGTTCCCTACCTGGTCGTCAGCGACCTCTCCTTCGAGTTCGCCCTCCCCTCGGGCAGCCACGCCGACGGCCCGATCATCGAGTCGGTCTACGCATTTCGGGCGGGGATGATGAGAGAAGTGACCGGCTCACGCCACCTCGCTGCGCAAACCCGACGATACGAAGACGACTACCGCAGCGCCATCGCTGCAAAGGAGCCCTGGCAGAGCCTGCTTGCGGCCGGCAGCCTGCTCGTCGTCGACCTCGCCCGCGCCCCCGCCTCCGCCGCGCCCGCGCTCGACCGCTATCATCGACGAATCAAGAGCGCCGCGATCCCCACCGGCATGAAGGCCGATGTGCGGGCCCTTGAGCGACTCTCAATCGAGACCTTCGAGGCGCACAGGAAGCTTCGCACCACGATCCCGGTGCAGCGATAGCGCACGGTCTCGGGACCCTCGACGACCTCAAAATCACCACGGGGTGCGTCTGGCGTCTGGCGTCCTCCCCCCTCCGGTCAGCATCAGCGCGCTCAGGCGTCGTCTCTCTATGAAGGAGACGACGCCCATGAATGAGACCCGAACCGACTCCGTTCGACGCCTCCCGATCGCGGCCATCAATGGCCTGGTGTCATCGTCGGCGGCCACCCTGCGCGCCGTCGAGGAGGAGCTTGCACGCTTGGCCGAGCAGGGCGTTGAGCTCGCGAGCGCCGTCGACGATGAAGCCGCCGATGCCGCTCTCGACATGGATCCCGTTCTGGCTGCCCATACCCCCGCGCACGAAACGGGGGGGCGCTTCATGGAGTCGCCGCCGGGCATGCACGCGCCCGCGATGACGAGGTCTCGGTCGATAGCGTCCGGCAGTACCTCAAGCATTTGAAGGTGAAGCCGCACGGCCGCGAGGGCGAGTTCAGGCTCGCCCGCCAGATGGCTGACGGAGAGGCCGAGATCCGCTCCGCGTTGAGCACCACGCCGCTCATGGTCGACGAAGTCCTCGGCTTCCTTCGCCGGCTGCGCGCTGGCCGTGAGCGCGTGCAGACCCTCATCAAGGAGAGAGACGCCGACGCCGACGGCCAAAACGTGGGCATCGATATGGTCGAGGCACGCGGTCGGGTGCTCTCGCTCCAAGCCGAGCTCATGAGCCTGCGACAAGCTCCGCCGTGTGCGGCGACGAGCGATCGATGGGCAGCGATGCTGGCGTCGCTTCCGCTGCATCCCCGCTTTGTTCGCATGGTCGCTCAGCGGGTGATGCTGCTATCGCGCCGGGTGCAGGCCGCCGAAGACACCATCGCCAGCATCGAACACACCACCGGCATGAGCGCTCTTGCGTTTCGTCGGGCCATGCGCGGCTGCCCCGACGCCATCGCCACGACGACGAAGCTGTCGTCGGAGGTGGTGACGTCGAATGCAACGCAGCTGCGGCGGGCGATCGTGCACCTGCGGCGCATCGAGGCCGACACCGGCATGGACATCGTCACGCTGAAGTCGCTGGCGCTGTCGATCGGTCGGGCCAAGACGCAGGTGTCGACGGCGCGTGATGCGATGGTGACGGCCAACCTTCGCCTCGTGGTGTCGGCGGCGAAGCGGTACCGACATGTGGGGCTGGCGCTGCTCGATCTCATCCAGGAGGGCAACGTCGGCTTGATGCGTGCCGTCGAGAAGTTCGATGTCCGCCTTGGCTATCGCTTCTCGACGTATGCGATGTGGTGGATTCGCCAGACCATCCGCCGGGCCATCGACGATACCGGGCGGACCATCAGGATTCCGGTCCATGTGCGCGCGTCGGTGGGCTCGATGTTGAGAGCGTCGGCGGCGTTGCAGCGTCGATCTGGCCGCGAACCGGAGGTGGAGGCGTTGGCCCGTGAGCTGGACGTGGCCCCCGTCAAGATCGAGGCGCTGAGAAACCTCGTGAAGGAGCCCGTGTCGCTGGATGCCCCGCTCTCTGACGACGACGACCGCGCCCTCGTCGAGTTGGTGGCTGACGACCGCGGCTGCTCTCCCCATGATGTCTTTGAGCGGGAGTGCCGGGTGCGCGAGGCCCATCGGTTGTGCGCCACCCTGACACCGCGCGAGCAGCGCGTGCTTCGGCTTCGCTTTGGCATGGGTGAGTCGCACGACCACACGCTGGATGAGGTCGGCGCCCTCTTTGGCCTGACGCGCGAGCGGATCCGCCAGATCGAAGCTGGTGCCATGCGCAAGCTGCGTTGCACCCTCGATGACGACACAGGGGTCCCCGTCGCCGCTCGCACGCAAGACCATGAAGCGGCCGCGAGGAAGAAGCCCGTGCGGGCGCTTCGCTGTCGGCTTGCATCGACAGGCGAAGATGATGCAACGTGCCGGCATGTTGATGCATTGGCTCTTCGTCGATGAGTCCGGTCGTTTCGAGCGGCCCGACGAAGACGTGGTGGTCGCCGGCGTGCTCGCTCCCGAGGCGACGCGGCTGGTGGATCGCTCGACGCTGAAGCGGGAGCTTACCCGCCTCGCGCCGCACCACCCGTGGCCGCTGCATGCGCACAGCTATGCGTGCCGGGTCGTCGACGCGCTCGCTGCTGGCCTTGCGAAGGAAGCGACCGACTTGCAGCGCCAGCGGGCGGCGGCGGTCCGAAGGACGCTGCACGAGCATCAGGGTGTGCTGTCGCGCCTCGAGCGGGCCCTCGGCGATGGCGAGGAGCCAACGCCGGACAAGGGCGAGCCCACCCTGAAGGAGCTCGATCGATTGCTCGAGCGACGGGCCCCCGCGTTGTCGGCGAGCCTCGCGGATGCCACGGCGGCGACGTTCGCGGCCATCGGCCGGCTCCTCGACGCGGTCTGCAAAGACGAGAGCGCCACGATCGTCGTCGCCAGCGAGACGGAGCGTGCCGACGCCGGCGCCGGCGGCGCCGACCGCTACCTGGTGGTCCTCGACACCCTGATCGAACGCGCGGCGGCTGTGGTGGGCCGTCTCTCGGGGCGCCACACGGTGTGCGTCGTGCTCTGCCAGCGCGATGTTCAGTCGCGTCGCTTGCCGGGCACCATGGTGCCGATGCACGCGGTCGAGATGCGCGAGCGGCTCTCCGGGCTCGCCCGACCCGAGAACGTGGCCATCGCGTTCGACTCAAGCCCGCGCTGGGGGC
The DNA here is from genome assembly GCA_903952805.1 of uncultured Myxococcales bacterium. Classification (GTDB taxonomy): domain Bacteria; phylum Myxococcota; class UBA727; order UBA727; family VGSZ01; genus VGSZ01. The sequence goes on from CAJBHN010000092.1 coordinate 10,552, forward strand.
CGGCCATGCATCCGGCGCTCGTCCTCGCCGACTTCGTCGCCAACCGGGCCCGTCATTGCGTGCCGCGCTCCGGAACCCTTGCACGCATCGAGCAGGCCACCGCCGACCTCGTCGGTGTCGCGCCTCGCCGTGAAGGCCGCAGTCACCTCGCAGCGACGGGGCTTGCCCAGCAGGTGCTGCACGCGCCGCAGGCGCCGTGGCCGGTGGCGGCCAACGGGCCGGGGGTTCGTCGCTGGGCGATGGAGCAGGCGAAGGAGTGGCGCTGATGCGACCATCGATCACCGAGTTCTTCGCGGCGCTCCGCTTGTATGGCCCCCTCATCGGCGATGACGTCGTCGACGCCGAACGGCGAGCGGCGAAGCAGGTGCTCCTGCGGTGGTGCGTGGCCGAGGCCAACGACCGCGCTGGCGACGAGCAGGCGACGTGGCACGCCGCCATCGACGCCGTCGTCCGGTCGCTCTTGGCAAACCCGTTGCCAGCATCCGTGGCCACGCCGGCGCAGGCCGCCGGGTATGTGCGTCGGCTCCAGCGTTTGCGGGCGATCGACGTGTGGCGCCGCGAGAACCCGGGGCCTGCCCGCGACCGACGGGTAGCGCGGGCGATGTGGCGCGAGGTAAATGCACGCCACGTCACCATCGATGTCATCGAGCGTGAGTGGGCCGCACGCCGGGCGGTCCCCGCGGCCGGTGAGGCCCGCGAGGCCCCGCTGCGCAGCACGCTCAGCGAGGTCGACGTCGCCGAGGGGCACCGCCTGTATGAGGTGCACATCGCGCCAGGTCTTGATGCGGCAGCGCGGCAGCTGGTGTCGTTGATGGTCGCACACGGCGGGCCGGCCGGCGCCCGGGCTGCGCTGGAGGCGCAAGGGGTTCAGCGAGCCACCGCACAGAAGCGATGTGCCCGGGTGCGAGAGGCCATCGCCGCCGCCATCGCGGCGTTGGCCAGCGCGGTCGACAGTCGGGCCGATGGCGACGACGACGACCACGACAACGACGACGAAAGCAGTGACGGCGCCGCCCTCGACGACGACGCCATCGAAGAGCTGCGGGCGTTCTTGTCGTCGTTGCGTGACCGACGCACGCCGCGGACAGCGAGCGCAGGGGCCGCGGTGTTGCACAAGCGCATCGTGGCGCTGCTGACCGAGCAGGAGCGTGCGCGCCTCGCCGTCCTCGAAGAGGCGCAACGTGCGGACCGTGCGCTCGGGGTGCTCTCGCCATCGCAGCATGGGGACCTTGCCGCTGTCATCAGGCGGGCACGGACGCTGACAACGCAGCACCTGAGCGAAGACGAGCGTCGCGTGGTGCAGAAGTACCTCGGCCTGCTCCACCGGATCCTGGAAGGGACGCGGCGTCCGTAGCGCGCGCAGCGTCCGTCTCCCCATCGAGGTCCCCATGCATCCGTCCCGACTCAGCCCCGAACAGCTCCAACGCCTCGCCATTCACGTCGTGGCCGGCGGCGACCGACACACGCTCCAGGCCGCAGCGGTCGCTGAGGGCAAGACCATCCAGACGCTGGCCGCGATCGCTTCGTTGATCATGAGCAACGGCATCCACCGGGTCGACCCGGTCGAGGACGACGCCACCCGCGCGGCCGGCCTCACGGTCGAGCTCATCCCGGACTACCGGGCGGTGCTCGTCACCCCCCGCGACGGACCGCTGACGCTGCGCAGCCTGAAGCAGGCCGAGACCCACACGCTGCCGGACGGTGGTGTGCTGGTGCGGCTGGACACCGACGACGTCTACGTCGCCGATGGCGACCGCGGCCTGCTCGCCTTTGGTGTTGAGGGGGGCACGCTCGAGACCCGACGTGCTGACAACCCCGGCGCGGCGCTCGCCGATGTCGCCGGCGCGGTCGAGCCGTTGGCCGATATCGCGCCAATCGCCGGGCTGCGCGAGGCGCTCACCGACGACGCGCAACGTGACATCTTCGATCAATACATCGAGCGGGCGAGCACGTGGGGCAACGTCTGCGCCGGCGCGGTCGTCGGCCGACACTCGCTGCTCGATGCCGACCCCGACGTCGTTGATCTGCGGGTCGCGCTCCCGCGGCGACAGGCCCGGGCGTGGTCGCCCGCGCAGCGCCGCACGGTGCATGACCTCGCGCTCGCCTCGGTCGCTCGGTTGTTCGAGCAGCTCGACGAGCTCGCCGAAGACCTCACGACGCGCGAGGCTGACGACCTCGACGAAGAAGCCCTCGATCGTATCGACGCGGTCTGTCGCGCACGTGAAGAGCTCGAGGCGGTCGCGGCGCTGCTGGCCGAGGCGCAGGCGAGCGACAGACTCCCACGAGCCCTCGACCTCCTCGACGAGCGCGGCGAGCAGGTGGCGGCGGGCTTCCCGCTCCTACACGAGGACGACGTCGACGATGTGGTGGTAGCCGGCGCGCGCCTTGGGAGCGACCGCTGGTGGACCCGCCACATCGAGGAGCGCTGAGCCATGGCGCATCACCCGCGACGTGGCAGCAAGGGCAACGAGGGCTGGCGCTTTCGCGATGCGCTCGCGCGAGGCCCCTGGCATTGGCATGACGACGAGCTTGAGCGGCGTCTGCCACAGGGTCACGTGACCAGGCCGCCCCCGCGCGTCGGCACCGTGCCCCTCGTGACCGCGACGGGCGAGCGGGGCGACCTGTGGTGCCTGTCCGTCGACGCCCGCAGCGACGATCCATCCGGGCTCCAGTTCAGCGCCGCCGCTGCCGCAGCGTGGAAGGCGGCCCATGCGGCCGTGCGATCAGGCTTGCCGGTGCTGTGGCGGGCCCTGCGCGACCTGCCGACAGATGTGCCGCCCGCCGTCCACCTCGCGGCGGCTGCGCCCACCGAGGAATCAGGCCTTCACACCAGGCCAGCGGTCGTGACCGGACACTCCTTTGGCGGCGCCTTCGTGCTGGCGCTCGCCTCGAGGGTCTATCGTCTTCCGCCAGCGCCCGACGTGGTCACGTCCGTCGCCGTCACGGCTGATGGCGCGCTCGGAGAGGTCGACGGCCTCGCCGCCAAGGCGCGCGTCGTCGCCGAGACGGCCCCGGGGCTGCGTCGCTTCATCGTTCATGCACGGCAGCAAGACGAGCTCAAGCGCCACCTGGCAGCGCTCGGTGTCGAGCACATCGAGGTGCTCGGCGTCGACGGCCTCTCCCAGCTGCTCAACCACGGCCTGACCGGCCTCGAGACGTTGGAGCTGTTCGACGCCGGCCAGCAAGAAGAGATCGCAGACTCGCTCTTCGACGTCGCCCGCAGCACGGACTCACGGATCTTGTTGTGGGGCCCGGTCGAGCAGGCGGCGGCGCGACTCTCCAGCACGCAAGCCCTGCCCGACGACGCCGGTCGTCAAGCGCTCTTCGCCCAGATGGTGGCGCGCCGCCACCGCGGCAATCGCTCGGTGGAAGAGAGCCACCTCGCCCGCGTCGACGACGACGGCTGGCACGATCGTCTGCGAGGCGCCGTGCGGATCGACGTGGTCGCGCACTTGCTGCAGCAGCACGTCGATACCGGCATGCCGTCGCTCGAGCGCTGTGCGGCGTTGTTCGAGCGACACGCCGTCAAGCCCCACGATGCGCACCCCGCCCACCTCAAGATGTTCGGCGCGTGGGGCCGGGTGCTCGCCGCGCACACGCGCTTCGACGACGCGCTGCAGCTCCAGCGCGAGGCCGCCCGCGGATGGCTGGCGCTGCGCAACAGCCACGAGGCCTCATACCCGCTCTCGGAGTGGTACCGGCTCGTGCCGCTCACGGCGCACCCCGCCGCCGCGCTCGACGAGGTCGAGGGCGTCGTCGCCCAGGCCGAGCGCCGCGGCGTGCCGCTGACCCACGGCCCCTTCGTCCGCATGGCCCGCGCCCGCGCCCGCCGCCGCGTCCAGGGCGCGGTAGACGACGTCGTGCAGGAGCTTCAAGCGCTCGCCGCATCGACTGAGCCGCGCGAGCTTCCGGCCCGCGCCCTGCGTGAGCTGGTCGCCTGCGGCGGCCACGTCGAGGCCACCGCACGGCAGCGGCTCATCGACGGTGGCGAGGCCTGGGCGCTGCAGCAGCGATTGGTGCAGCTCGACGACGCCGTGCGGGCCAGCGACCACGAAGCCGCCAGCAGCCTCGTGGCCGAACTTGCAGCGCTGCCGTCGTCGCAGAGAATCGTTGCGGCGATGGTCCGCGCGGGTCGCTCGCCGGCACAGGTCGCTGCGGAGTTCCAGTATTAAGGAAGTTCCAGCCAGTGTCTCACAAAGGAATACATCGACTGCTCGGATTTCAGGTCCATGACGGAATCCAATACACCCGCAACCTTTTTGAGGCAACTGTCAATCTTCAGCCGTTTTCTACTGGCATTTTCTATAGCTTCATTGACTCTTGAAACAAGTTCGTCTGGGTGGGCGTAGGCGTTTCGAAGGTCTCCGACGAACTCAGATTCATCAACCATGAACGGAGAAGCTTTGCCTTTTTTTCCTTTCTTCGCTATGCGACCAAGTTTCCTAAGTATTGTTCCTCTTCTCCCCTTACCGGTTTCAACCATTTCACGGGATATGGTTAGCCATTCATGGTCGCCTGAGCCATCAAGGTACACGCCGACGACCTGCTCGAGAAAAAAGCCAATGTCAGCAAGGCGTTGAGGGCCCTGAGTACAGGATCCGTTTGCAGACCTGTCATAATTCGCCGAATCGAAGACCGACCGCCAGCGATCGCTCGTCTCGCCCTTCGATCGTCGCGCAATCATGGTGTCTCGAAGTGAGTGAAGTCGTACAAGAACAGCCTTTTGCTGATCGTCGAGCCTTCCTTTGTCGACGAGACCGCGCATTTGCACATACACTTCTTCCGGCGTTGGTCGATCCGCTGGTTCCTCGTAGACCATTCGCTCGATGAGACCACGCAGGTCTGGCGACGCGGCCCCATCCGCTCGTAGACAAGTCTGAAGCGTCTTTCCGAGGGAGTAGACGTCGCTCTTGCTTGAGTACTGCTTCCGAACAGCCTCGGGTGCCATGAAATCCGGCGACCCGGAAAGAGTTGAGGCACCTGTGGAGTCTATCGCCGTCGCGACTCCGAAGTCCACGAGGACGGCACGCTGAAGACCAACACCACCAGACCGAATGATGATGTTGCTCGGCTTGATGTCCCGATGGACAAAGTGCTCTGCGGCAAGAAGGCACAGCACAGCGCTCAAGTCCCGCCCGACCTGGGCGGCACCGACCCAGCTCAGGGTCCCCTCCTCAAGGCGGTGACCGACTACCCAGTCGTAAAGGATAAGACCGCTGTCACGAGCGTCCTTGTTGCGCCCGGCCGCACGAAGTGTAGGCATGCAGTTTTTCGCCGTCAAAAGCCACTCGGCGTTTGGCGCTGCACGAGCGAGCTTTTCTAGGCAATTCACTTCACTCTGAAAGTGCCGCCACGCCCTCGCGTCTGGAAGCTTGACATTTCGAACCGCCACCTTATATCCGTCATAATCTGATGGGTACACCTCACCTTGCGCGCCCTCGTGCACTTTGCCCGTTGCCTGCCGCAGGGGCATCGCAATAGGCTTAAAGCCCAACGCATAGAGGGCCTTCAACTCGGGTGGGTCTTGGAATGGATTTGTAAGCCGCGTTCGCGCAACAAGAAATCGGGCCAGCAGCGGTTGGGTGATGGTACCGTCAACATAGAGACCAGCATCGACGAGGCGCTCAATCCCGCGCGTCACACGCTCTTCTAGAATGACGAAGTCACTCTTCGACCACGCCTTGAGGCACTGGTCGACCTCCTCGCGCTGGCGGGTCTGGTCCGTGATTCCTTGAGCCCGGGCGAGGGCAAGCGCCTGCGCGATCGGGAACATATCCCCAGGGTGCCACTCGCCCAAATCATCACTTTCATTCAATGCGTCGCGGATGTAGCGCCAGTTTTCATCGGTAGCCTTCCGTTCAAAATTCTCAACAAAGTTCCGCTCAACATCATCCACGTCGGACCTGATGAACCATGAGCGTCCCTGCTCAATGCACACATCTTGAATGGCGGTGAGCAACTTCGAGAGCAGCCAAAAACTTCCGCCAGCGAGCTCAACAAGCCTTCCCCTTGCGACCACGCTGCTTTCGATTCCCCCTTTCGCCATCTTGCGTAGAACGAGAAGGAGGTCATCGTCCGACACAGGCTTCACTTCAAGGTTCTTATTGAATGCGCCGATTGCGTCCGAATTAATGAGGCGCGGAATCGAAGGATGCCCAATCAAACCGATATATATAGAGGCGAAATCGTTCTCAGATGCGGTGACGTGGTCTATGAGTTCACGCAAGCGCGAACCATAGGCCGCTCCCCCCTTGGAGAGCAGCCGTTGCGCTTCATCAATGATAACATATATCGCGGACCTCTGTGCAACGCGATTGGCGTGCTCCCGTATCTTCTTCATAACGGACAAGCGAGGGAGACCTTCCGCATCGATGGCCGAGGTCAGGTCAACGAACGCCTTACCAGTCGCCTGCCAACATCCGATCTCCTCTTCACTATCACTGCAATGCAAATCGATCGCACGGCAAATACTCCGGAGAACACCGCGCCAGAAGTATTGAGGCGACTCGTCCGACTTCGCCAGTGTTGAAACCAACACGGTTCCTGTGTCTGTTGACCTGGCATTCCCCTCGAGAATCTTTATGAGGACACTCTTACCGGTCCGTCGTGGGCCGGTCAGCGTGAAGCACTGGGTTGGATTCTCGATGAGGCTTGCGAGTGCTCTTAGGTGCTTCTGCGCCCCCAATGGAGATTTGGCGGCATCTTCCGGTTTAATACCCTGGGGAAACGGGTCGTTAAATACTGGTGGTGTCGTACTAAAGCGATCATGTTCGTTCACCACCTCTTTCGCGACAACGCCTGAGGCGGTCGCTCGCAGCTTCACCCAGAAGGTTGATGGTGGCGGTGCGTCGTAGTCGGGACCGAGTACCTCATCAAGATTGATGCTCACGAGAAGCTCGACGGCTGTAGCGCCGGGAGGAATCACAACGGTTCTCGAATCTCCCTCGGTCGCCGAGAACGTATGGGCAAGCACATCGAGCCGAACCTCGAGCGGCTCGGACACTGCTCTATTGAGGGAAATCGCAACCGGGACTCTGAGAATAAACGCTGCTTCCGGCGAAGCGCGCCCCCAGAACAGGGCCGCAGCCACAATCCCGCCAGTGCCTTTGGGATTGGAGAGGGGGTGTCTAATTTGGAGTTCTGGTGCTGCGACGTCTTCAGAGTGCTGAGCCCTCACAGTGTTGGGTTCAGTCCCGCTCGGTTGCCAGGAAAGAAGAAGGTCCTTCAGGTCGTCTATATCAGGCATCTTCGAGATCAATCTGCCCCTGCTCCGTTGTTCGCGCGTAATGGTTTCCAGCAACGGTTCGACAGTGCTGTCGAAGCAACGGACCATATCGCGAAGCTGCTCAAATACCTTCGGACTAATCGTGCTCTCGATCTGTGTGAGCTTCCCAGCCACTCTTCCGATACAGGACAGCGCTTCCTCATTATCATCTGAGGAGTTCAGGTGATCTTTTATTGCTGGGAACTGCGCGTGGTCAAAAATGCTCGGATATGCCTCGAGCAAGGAGAGGACCTTCTCGTCGGAAACAGCGGTTTCGGCTTTACGGAATGCCTCTTTCAAACGATCAAAGAGCCCCTGTCCTGAGTGGAACTCGACCAATGGGGTGCCATCGCGGGGTTGCGCTTGCCACCACTCGTAACAGCGCTGAATCTCGCTACGAGCCAGCGGATCGGCAGCGAGGCCTACGACTCTGCCTGTCGCATTCTCCCTGCGCTCGGCAGGGAGAACACCCGGCCAAACCCACAGAGGCAAGCCGGCGTCGTCGAAGGCTGCTACATCGTCGATGAGTTCCTGCAGCTCATGCCAGGATCGGATTTCTTTGAGCTCGTCTTCATCAATCAATTCTGGCTGAAGAAGCCGGGCGTCGACATCCCGCACCTTCCAGTTGGCGGCATCATCAAGACGCGCAGTGGCCGAATCCAGATGCTGCCTCAGCTCTCCGACCAGTGTCTGTGCATGTGTCAGCTCATTCGCCATCCGAAGCCGACGCGTGATGGCTTCTAGCTCATCGCACTCTTGACTGACCAGTCGCTTGAAGAAGGGAGCCCTGAGGTCGGGCTTGACCATTTCGGACTCGGCCGCGGTATCGACTGGGTTTTCTGGAAAATCTCCGAGCGAATGCGCCTTCGGTGCTGCTGTTTGACTCAATGAGACGTCCGATTCGACCTCGATCCGATATGCGCTATTCTTCTGGGTACTTGGCCGACCCAGGGCAGCCGCCGCTTCATCCCAAGGTTGACGATCGTCATCCGTCAAGTCCGTCAACAGTGGTAGAAGTCTGGCTTTCTCGGCCTTCTGAATTTCGATATCCGCACCTGAAGCAAGAGCGAGCCAGACGCTGGCCCGAAACGGGTGCATGAGGCACACGTCGGCGAGCTCGGTCAGCAAGCGACGCACCTGATCAAGCCCAACCTCAGCCCGCTTTGAAAAAGCGAGGAGTCGCTCGACAGTGAAAGCTCCAATGATGTCGCGACGCGTTTGAGCAGTCCCGGCACCTCCCAGCAGATGCTTTCTTGCGACACTATGGAGCTGGATTACACCATCCTCAAGCAGGTGGAAGTCCCTATATATCTTGCGTTCTTGGTCTATACGAAGACGGCATGCTACGTATGCTTTGGGGGGGTCAAAGCGCCACGCAATCAATGCTTTCTGCTTGTCCCAGGGAAGGGCTGCCAACAAGGCCCTTAGCTCGTCCTGGTTTATGTCAATCGTTGGCGCGGAGCGAAGTGTCGTGGCGTCGGCAGAAGAAAGTTCGGGCGCTGAGACAAGACCGGTGCTGTCCGTCGAAATGGCGGAATTCGCGGCCGCGATCAGTGAAGCTTGGACCCGGCCGGGACCAGCGGCCGCGGCGACCGGTAACGGCGGCGCCGTAGCTGCTATCGAAATCGGGAACGGCGTCGGGAGATGGATTTGCTGACTGCGCGAAGCCGGCTGTCCGCGGCGAGTAGCCGTCGACACAATCACTGTCGCTGAGGTTGCAGGATTGATTGCGGGAGGCGGCGCAGCGGCTGAGGTGGCGTCCTCGAATGAAAGACCGATATACGTGTGTGCCGCTTTGTTCCACACGTCTTCGGCAGACTTACGCTTCGTCGTGGCCGACACTTGGCGAATTGCTTCGCTCACTGCTCTGATGTGGTGGACCTGAGTCTCATGGTCTCGCAGGGAGAGGAGCGCAGCCCACAAACCAGACCTGACCTCATGCGTCAGCTGGAGCTTGGCCAGCGACGCGAGAAAGTCCTTGAGCTGGTCGAGGTCGGCCGGTTCATCGCTGAAGCGACTCGAAAACAAGAAAATCCGTTGAAGCGTGAACGCGTCGGTAATCTGTTTCCTTTTATCAGCAGTTCTATCTACGTCGAAAAAAACGAAAAACGCCTCTTGAGTTTGAGTGGAAATGAAATCCGCCGCAGATCTCGCGTGCTCGTAGATCATCGTCTCATCAAATCGGTACAATTCAAGGAGCTCGGAACGGCGTTCGCCAGGCAACCTCTCCAGCATCTTCCGAAGGTCTTCGTTGACCAACTTGCGATATCCATCGAGGATCTTGTCCTTTAATATACTCTTGTGCTGATCTGTTCTACCGACCTTCAGAACCGAAAGCAGTCGATCCAGATCGATGTTATGACCATCTCCCCTCTTCTCCTCCACATATGCCCATGGTGATATGAAGGCTGATTCCTGCGGCCGTACTGCCATTACGTTGATCTCCACTCACTTGCCGTCAAGTCCCCCATGGATCGTATCAGGATCTGATGCAGATGACATGTGCCTCATGCGCTCGACGGCTCGACGCTGCGCACGCGCCCCTTCACATGGCGATCGGCCTCGCCGCGAAGAAAGAGCACCGTCAGCACCGAGTACCCC
>CAJBHN010000093.1 GCA_903952805.1 uncultured Myxococcales bacterium
AGCTGTTCGCGAAGCTGTTGAGCAGCACCGAGCCCAACGAAGCCGACGCCAAGAAGTACTACGAGGACAACCTCGAGAAGTACAAGCAGAAGGAGCAAATCAAGGCCGCCCACATCTTGTTCAAGGTGGAGAAGGACACGCCCGAGAAGGACAAGAAAGCCCGGCTGGCGGAAGCGAAGAAAGTCCTCGCCGAAGCCAAGAAGTCAGGCGTCGACTTCGGCGAACTCGCCAAAAAGTACTCCGAAGGCCCCACCAAAGAGCGAGAAGGCGATTTGGGGACGTTCTCCCGCGGACGCATGGTCAAGCCATTTGAGGACGCCGCCTTCGCCGCCAAAGCTGGCGAGGTCATTGGCCCCATCGAGACCCAATTCGGCTACCACGTCATCAAGGTTTTCGAGAAAACGCCTGAAGCCCAGCGCACCTTTGACGAGGTCAAGGACTCGATCCTGACCTCGCTGAAGGCTCGTCAGAAGTCCAAGGCGACCCGTGAGCTCCTTGACCAACTCAAGACCACCGCCAAAGTCGAGATTCTCGAACCCGGTGTCAGCCTCGAGGCCAAGCGCTCGGCCCTGAGTGCGGGGAGCGATCGTGCCCTGCCGGGAGCCAACCCCGGTGAGGTTCCCGCCGCCGCCGCCGCCGCTGCGCCTGGTGAAGAACCTGCGGCCGTTGAGCCAGCCAAGGACTGACAGCGGTTGTCCGGTGGCGCGCGTGTCGCGCCTCAGTCCCGTCTGGGTCGTCTGGGTCGCTGCTGCGTGAGCATCAGCGACCCTTGTCGTTTCAGACTGGCCCAAGGCCTGCGTCGCACCAGCGGCGGACGGCGCCCCGGGTGATGGTCGCGCGGAGCGGTGCGGTGCGGTGCGGTGCTGTGGCGCGCCCTCATGATGGCCGTGGCCCCGTCGTCGGCGGGGCCGTCGGTGGACCTGGTAGCGGAGTATGAACTGAAGCACCTCGACACCTCCAAGGTCGCCGTGACATCACAGACGTCATGACCAGTCCCGTGCGTCCCGACCCCACCCGCCTGCCAGGCATCGATATCCGCTCGCTCGATGACCCGTTCGCTCGCTTCGCGCTGTGGTGGCAAGATGCCAAAGACGACAGCCGCATCGGTGAACCCGCCGCCATGAGCCTCGCGACTGCCGACGAAGACGGTCGGCCATCGGTGCGCATCGTGCTGCTGCGTGCCTTCGATGCTCGGGGCTTCGTCTTTTACACCAACCTTGAGAGCCGCAAGGGTCGCGAGGTCCAGGCCCGGCCCCAGGCGGCCCTCTGTTTTCATTGGGAGCACGAACACCGGCAGGTGCGCGTCGATGGCGAGGTCGTGGCCGTCGACGACGCCGACGCCGACGCCTACTTCGCGTCGCGGCCTCGCGACTCCCAGTTGTCGGCGTGGGCCAGCGACCAGAGCCGAGATCTCGACGACGAGGCCACCTTGCAGGCGCGGCTCGCGGAATTGCAGACGCGCTACGGTGACGACAAGAGGATCCCCCGGCCATCATTTTGGGGCGGCTTTCGCGTCGTGCCCCGGGCGATCGAATTCTGGCAGGAGGGGCCGTTTCGTCGCCATCGGCGCGACCGCTACGAGCGCAC
>CAJBHN010000094.1 GCA_903952805.1 uncultured Myxococcales bacterium
GACGACTCGATGCATCTGGAGAGCGACCTCGGCATCGACTCCATCAAGCGCGTCGAGATCCTCGGGGCGTTGAAGGACCAGGTCCCCGCCGCCAAATCCCTCGACGCCCTCAAGCTGGCCCAGCTCGCCACCCTCGGCGAAATCGCCGCCGCGCTGGCGACCGTCACGGGCCCGGTGGTCGGCGTCGCCATCCCCCTGCCAGCCGCAACGTCGTCGACGGCCAGCCGTGCTGACGCCGTTGATACCTGCCCCCGCGCCGTGGTGCGCCTGGCCCCTGCCGCCCGCGGTACCCCCGACCTGCCTCCCGGCCCGATCGCCATCGTCGAAGGTGGCCCCCGGGGCGCCGCCCTCGCCGTCGGCGTGGCCACCTCGGCCAGCATCCGCGGCGTCGACGTGATCGTAACGACCGCCGCGGCCATGCCCGCCGTCATGGGCACCTTGATTGACCTGTCGGCGCTCGATGCCCGCGGCGACGGCGTCACTGCGCTCACCGACGGCCTGTTTCTGCTGCAGGCAGCAGGGGCAGCCCTCAAGGCCAGCAGCGGTCGGGCGCTGGTCGTGGCCAACGGCGGCGGCTGCTTCGCCCCCGCTGACGGCGTCGCCGCCTTTGGCTTGTCGGGCCTGACCAAGACGGCCCGCCAGGAATGGCCCGGCGTCGACGTGCGCTTCGTCGACGTGGACCTGCGTGACCCCCTGGCTGCCGAACTGGTGGCATCCCAGTGTTTTGTCAGCACCGACGTGGTCGAGGTGGGGCTGAACAGCCGCCAGCTGCTGACGCCCACCGTGCTCGATGCGCCCATCGTCGCTGATGCGCCGTCGCTGCTGGCGAGCGGTGACGTCGTCGTCATCACCGGCGGTGCCCGCGGCGTCACCGCCACCTGCGCCCTCGCGCTGGCCAAGGCAGTGCCGGGCTTGAAGCTGGCGCTGCTGCAGCGGACCGTCGTGGATGCCCCCGAGCCCCTGTTCGCGCATGCCGCCGTCGACGAGGGAGGGCTCAAGCGGGCCATCCTGGCCGACGCCGCCGCCCGCGGCGCCAGCGTGCCCCTGCGTGAGGTGGCCGGCATGGCCCAGCAGATCCTCGCCGCTCGCGAGGTCCGCGCCACCCTGCAGACCCTGCGGCAGAGCGCCGACGTCGACCTGTTCGCTTGCGATGTGCAGCAGGCCGACAGCGTCGAGGCCGCCCTCGCCGCCGTCCGCCGTCGCTTTGGCGACATCACCGTCGTCGTCCACGGCGCCGGGGTGCTGGCCGACAAGCGCATCGAGGACAAGACCCGCGACCAGGTCAAGGGCGTGGTCGGCACCAAGGTGGCAGGCCTGCTGGCGATCCTGCAGCACACCGCCCATGACCCCCTGAAGGCCGTGGTGGCGTTTTCGTCGGTGGCGGGCCGCTTCGGCAACGTCGGCCAGGTCGACTACGCCATGGCCAACGAGGCCATGACCCGCATCCTCACCGGCTTGAAGGCCAAGCGCCCCCAGCTCGTCGTCAAGTCGTTGCACTGGGGCCCGTGGGAAGGCGGCATGGTCACGCCCGAGCTGAAGGCGGCATTCGCCAGCCGCGGCGTCACCGTCATCGCCCGCGACGACGGCGCCCGCGCGTTTGTCGCCGAGCTGTCGACGGCGGCTTCCGACGACGTCGAGGTCGTGCTGGGCGCCTCGCTGGCCAGTGCCCGACCGGGGCTCGATGGCCCCGGCGGCGTCAAGAAGAGCAGCAGCCGCATCGACGCATCGTCAATGCCGTTTCTGGCCGACCACGCCGTCAAGGGCGAGGTCGTGTTGCCGGTCGTCGTGGCCATGGACCTGATGCTGAGCGCCGCCGTCGATGCCGGCCTCGGCGCCGTGCATGCCATCAGCGACGTCGAGGTGCTGCGGGGTCAGCGCCTGCCCCGCTACCTGACCGAAGGCCACGTCGGAGAAGCCACGGTCAGCGTCGAGCCCAACGGTCGCCTGCGTCTCGAACTGCGCATCGACGGTGTGCTTGGCTACCGCGCCCTGGCCACCGTTGGCAGCGCGGTGGCCGAGGCCGTCGTCACCGTCACCGTCCCGGTCGTCCAAAAGGCGGCCTTCGCCCTGCCGCTGTACACCGGCACTGACGGCCCTGGCCTGCTGTTTCACGGTCCCCGCTTTCAGCTCATCGACGCCCTCGACGGCGTCAATGAGCACGCCATGACGGCGCGAGTGTTGTCGACGGCGGCGGCGGGCTTCGCCGGGCGCTTCAGCAGCGACGTGGCCGCCCTCGACGCCGGGCTGCAGCTCGTGCTGCTGTGGGCCCGCCACCGCACCGGTGGGGCGTTTTTGCCAACGCGGGTCGGCGCCCTGACGCTGCACCAGGGCGCGTTGCCCGAGGGACTGCTCACCTGCGTCGTCGAGGCCAAGGCGTCGCTGGGGAGCGCCGACATTCGCGCCGTTGCCGATGTGCACTTCATCGACAGCCGTGGCGTGCAGGTCTGCTCGATGACCGACGTCGTTGCCCATCGGCTGCCAGACGACGATGCGTTTGGCTCGTTGGGCCCAAGTGACATCGTCATCACCGCCCCTGGCGGCGCCGCGGAATAGCCTCACTTTCCTGTCACCCTGCGCGCTCCATCGACGAGCGCATGCGCCGCCTGTGGCGAAGAGACCGACCCGATGTCCTACGAGCCCATTGCCATCGTCGGCCGCGCCGTCGTGCTGCCCGGCGCCCTGTCACCCGCGGCGCTGTGGTCGTTGGTCGCCGAGGGCCGCAGCGCAGTGACGGCGGTGCCCACCGGGCGCTTCGGTCTCGACCCCGACCTCGTCCGCGGCGCTCCCGGCGCCGGCGTCGACAAAACCTGGTCCACCCGGGGCGGCTACGTCGACGTCGACGCCGCCAGCGCCGCCCTCGGCGACTTTCCCGGCCGCAGCGACGTCGCCGACCTCGATCCGCTGTTTCGCTGGGTCCTTGGCACCAGCCACCGGGCCCTGTGCGACGCCGGATTCGATGGCGGCCTCAAGGGTTCGTCATCGCATCGCGGTGGCTTTGTCTTTGGCAACCTGTCGTTCCCGACCGAGGCCATGGTGCGGCTGGGCGAGGCCCTGGCCCTGCCGCCCTCGTGGCGCGCTGCGGTGGACCGCCCCGTCGGCGACCGACGCGACCGGCAGATGAGTGGGCTGCCGGCAGTCCTCGCCGCTCGCCATCTGGGCTTGTCGTCGTTCGCCTACTGCCTCGACGCCGCCTGCGCCTCGTCGCTGTACGCCATCCACCTGGCCGCACGAGCCTTGCAGGCCGGCCGCGCCGACGTCGTGGTCGCCGGCGCCGTCAACCGCGCCGACAGCCTGTTTCTGCATGTCGGCTTCACGGCCCTGCAGGCGTTGTCGGTCCTCGGCGAGCCCCGCCCCTTCGACAAGGCCGCCGACGGCCTCGTGCCTGCCGAAGGCGCGTGTGCGCTGACCTTGATGCGCCTGGCCGATGCCCAGCGCGAGGGTCGCCCCATCCACGGCGTCATTACCGGTTCGGCCTTGTCCAACGACGGCCGAGCCAAGAGCCTGCTGGCCCCGTCGTCAGCAGGGCAGGTCCGCGCGGTCCGCGGCGCCTGGGACGCCGCGAACAAGAACCCCGCCACCGCCGGCTTCTTCGAGTGCCACGCCACCGGCACCCAGACGGGCGACCGCACCGAGGTCGAGACCCTCGCCACCGTGCTGGGCAACGACGTCGACCATCCCTGCATCCCGCTGTCGTCGTTGAAATCGAATCTCGGGCACTTGATCACCGCCGCGGGTGCAGCCGGCCTCGTCAAGGTGCTCGAGGCCATGGCCCATGAGTCCCTGCCGCCGAGCATCGGCGTCCGCAACCCCATCGACCTCGTCGACGGCCGACGCTTTTCCGTACAGCAGGCCTGCGCAGCGTGGCCCAGACCTGCGGGCGACGTCCGCCGGGTGGGCGTGAGCGCCTTCGGCTTTGGCGGCAATGACGCACACGTGGTGGTTGAAGAACCAGGCACACTTCGGACCTTCCACGCTTCTGCTGCTATCGAAACAGCGCCGCTCACGCTGGCGGTGGTCGCTTGTGCGGTGCGCGCCGGCGATGAACGGGGCGGGGCGGAACTGCTGCTGACCGGTCAGGTGGGGGCAGCCACCTCCATCGTCGTCGACACGACGGGCCTGCGCGTACAGCCCAACGACCTGAAAGGCGCCATCGCCCAGCAATTGCTGGTGTTTGAGGCCGCGCGCGACGCCGTCGCCGCCATCGGCGACGACGCCGCCAGCGCCCTGCCCAGCGAACGCACGGGCGTCTTTGTCGGCATGGGCGCCGACCTGCAGGTCACGACCCCTGGCCTGCGTTTTCGAGCTGAACATTTCGCGCGCGCCCGCGGCGTCAGCGACCCGGCCTTCGTCGCCCGGCTGCGCGACCTCGCCATGCCGCCGATGGGCGCCACCGCCGTGCTGGGCATGATGCCCAACATTCCCGCCAATCGGCTGAACGTCCAACTCGACCTGCGGGGCCCGGGCTTCACCGTGTCGTCCGAAGCCCGCTCGGGCCTTGATGCCCTCGCCGTCGCCCGCTCGCTCATTGGCGCGGGGGAGCTCGACGCCGCCATCGTGGGCGCCGTCGAAGCCGGCGCCGACCCCCGCCACCTGCAGGGCCTCCGGCTGGCTGGCGCTGGCGCAGGCGCTGATGCCGCCGTGGCGCTGGTCGTCATGACGCCGACGCGAGCGGCCTCGCTGGGCCTGACCGTGCTGGCGCTGCTCGACGAGCACCATGATCTCACGTCGCCCGCCGTGGTGCAGGTGGCTTCGGCCCCCTATGTGGCCCAGGGATTGGCGGCGGCCGCCGGCCTGGCCGCCGTGGCCCAGGGCATCGCCCAGGCGGGCCGGGTCGCCGTCGACGTGGTCGACGTGGTCGACGCAGATGAAGCCGGCGTGGTCGGCCCCGGCCGCCTGCGGGTGAGCCCGGTGCCCACCGCCCGCCGTGACGACGTGGCCCTCATCTTTGGCCCCGTCACCAGCGCCATCGCCCCGACCGCCCCCGCATTTCTCGCCCAGCCCACCGTGGCAGCACGCCTCCGACGCTGGTTTGGCGACGACGTCGCCGCCATGGGCGCCGGCACCAGCGGCACCCCCGGCTGCGAGCGAGACCTCTTCATGGGCGCCCTGCACATGCTGGCGCGGGCGAGCTTTGTGCGCGACGTCGCCGGCATCGCCTGCGGGCACCACATCGGCGTGTCGCTGGGCGAGTCTGCCTCACTCGTGGCCGCGGGCGTGTGGCGCGATCCCCTGCCCCTGCTGAACGACACCATCGCCTCCCGCCTCTTTGTCGACGACGTCGCCGGCGAACGCCGGGCCGTCAGCGCCTGGTGGGCGAGCGTGGGCAAGCCAGCGTTGGGCAACGCCTGGTCCACCGCGGTCGTCCGCGCCCCGCGCGCCCAGCTGCAGGCCGTCGTCAACGGCACCGCCGACGTCACCGTCACGATGTGGCACACCGATGACGAGGCCGAGATTGCCGGGGCCCCCGACGCCGTCCTCGCTGTCGCCCGGGCCCTCAACACCACACCCGCCCTGCTGCCCGACGCCCCCGCCGTCCACGGACCGGTCATCGCCGCCGCCGCCGACCGCTACCGTTCCCTGCACCTGCGAGACTGCGCTGCCGGCGACGACGTCGTGCTGTGGTCCAACGGCGTGGGCGACCACGGAGGCCGCCTGCACGACCGGAGTGCCGACGCCTGCGCCGCCGCCATCGTCCGGCAGGCCTCGCGCACGGTCGATGTCCCAGCCCTGCTGCGGAGCGCCTGGGATGCCGGCGTCCGAACGTTCATCGATGTGTCACCGCGCGGCCTGGTTGGCAGCTGGTGCCGCCGCATCCTTCCCGACGCCCGGGTCATCGTCATCGACGACGACGCCACCGCCAGCGCGCGGGCCCTCGCCGCCGCCGGACTCACGACAGGGAGACGCTTCATGCCATCCAAGACCATCGACCCCCAGCGGCAACTGCAGGTCCCCGCCCACCCGACGCCGGCCCCGTGGCCCGAGCCGCACATCACCGCCGACAACAGTGTGTTCGTGCTGCCGCAGCCCCCCGTTCGCCCCCGGATCTCGCAGGCGGACACCGTGGGACCAGCCGCCATCGGCGTGAGCGCCGGGCGAGCCCCGTCGGCCGCCCCCGGGCAAGGGCAAACCGTGCCACGTGGCGCGATTTCGGCGCCGCCAGCGCTCCCCCAGCCGTCGAAAACGCCGCCGAAAACAGTGCCAGCTGGCATGGTTTCCCCCGTCCCGGCAGTGGCGGCCGTGCTTTCCCCCGTCCACACCGTGGCGACCGAAACCGTGCCACGTGGCGCGATTTCGGCGCCGCCGCCGCGGGCCCCCCAGTCGCCGGAAACCGTGCCATCTGGCATGGTTTCCCTCCCCATCGGCCGTGACGACGCGGTGCTCGCCGCCGTGCGGGCCCAGCGGGCGGCCCTCGCCGCCGCCCACGCCGGCTTCGTCAACACCGCCAGCGCCGCCCACAGCGCCTTCCTGGCCACGCGCGGTCGCCTGCTGCAAGGCGTGCTGCAGCTCGATGGGACAGCGGCCCAGCCCGTTGCCCAGCACGACGGCCCCACACCAGCCCCCGCCCCGACGTCGCCCACGGCGCTGGCTCCCGTCCCCCACCTGGCGGCCCTGGCTGCGGCTCCACCAAAAGCGCCCGCGGCCGCCACCGCTGCCGTCGCCGCTCCCGTCGCCGCTCCCGTCGCGGCGTCGTCGCCCTCGCCG
Source organism: uncultured Myxococcales bacterium (assembly GCA_903952805.1). Classification (GTDB taxonomy): domain Bacteria; phylum Myxococcota; class UBA727; order UBA727; family VGSZ01; genus VGSZ01. Next base: position 6,703 of record CAJBHN010000094.1, read on the forward strand.
GCGGTGTTGTTCGACCGGCGGCAGCTGGAGTCGCTGGCCACCGACAAAATCTCGCGGGTGCTCGGGCCCTTGTTTGCCCGCCAAGACAGCTTTCCCCGCCAGGTGCGGATGCCCGAGCCTCCCCTGCTGCTGTGCGATCGCGTGTTGTCGACGACGGCAACGCCCGGCGTGCTGCAAAAAGGGCAGTCGATGTACACCGCCGCCGACGTGCGGCCCGACGCCTGGTACCTGCACGACGGCCGCATCCCCGCCGGCATCCTCATCGAGACCGGCCAGGCCGACCTGCTGCTCATCTCGATGATGGGCGTCGACTTCGAAAACCGCGGCGAGCGCTGCTACCGCCTGCTCGGCTGCGACCTGAGTTACACCGACCACCTGCCCCTCGTCGGCACTGTGTTGCACCACAGCATCTTCATTGACGGCTTCGCCACCGCCGCCATCTCGGCCGCGTCCGAAGCCCGCATCTTCTTCTTCCACTCCGACACCCGCCTCGGCGACGAAAACGGTCCCGTGGTCCTGCAGGTGCGCAACGGACAGGCCGGCTTCTTCACCGACGAGGAACTGCTGCATTCGGGCGGCGTGCTGTGGAAGCCCACCGACGACAACGCCGCCGCCATCGCCGCCATGCCCCACGTGCCGCCCGTGCAGCCGAGCCAAAAGACATCGTTGACCCGCGACGAACTGCTGGCCTGGTCGACGGGGCAGGCCTTTGCCTGTTTCGGCGCCGGCTTCGAGATGTGCCAGACCCACGTGCGCACCCCGCGCATCGAGGCCCCCCGCGACGGCGTCGACGCCTTTGGCAACCCCGACGGGCGCGCCATCGACCTGCTGCTGCTGGACCGGGTGACCCACGTTGACCTGCAGGGAGGCCCCTGGGGCCGCGGCTATCTGCGCGCCGAACTCGACCTGCACCAGGATAAATGGTTCTACGACGGCCACTTCAAAGACGACCCCTGCATGCCCGGCACGGTCATGTTCCAGGGCTGTCTGCAGGCGGCGTCGACCATCCTGGCCGCCCGCGGCGACATCATCGACAGCGACGGCTTCCGCTTTGAACCAAAGCTCGCCGCCCAGATGCGTCTGCGCTGCCGTGGTCAGGCCACACCGACGTCGAAACACCTGGTCTACGAGGTCTTCGTCAAGAGCGTCGGCGGCGGCCGTGAGCCCGAATTGGTGTGCGACATCCTCGTCACCGTCGACGGCCTCAAGAGCCTGCACTGCGCCGACCTCGTGTTGCAGCTGGTCGCCGACTATCCGCTCAGCGAGAGGCCCGACCTGCGCGGCGTGGTGTCCAAGGCCGACGGCCGCGACGCCATCGCCCCCCGCACCGTGGCTGGCTCGTCGACGACGGCGCCGGTCACGGGCTTTCAGTCCCTCATCTCGACGGGCATTGGCCGTCCCGGGGCGGCCTTCCCGGGCCTGTACGACGTCTACGACGACGGCAGCCCGGTCGCGCGCATGCCCGGACCTCCCTATCACTTCATGTCCAACGTCGACGCCATCAGCGGCCCGGCCATGGGCTCGGTGTTTCGCGGTGAAAACCCGGCTGGCACCAGGGCCAGCGTCCGCTACGACGTCCCCGCCGACGCCTGGTACTTCGACGAGGCCCAAGCGTCCCAGGGCGGCCACATGCCGTTTGCGGTGCTGCTGGAAGTGGCGCTGCAGCCCTGCGGGTGGCTGTCGAGCTATGTCGGCAGCACGCGCACGTCGGAGTCGCCGCTCAAGTACCGCAATCTCGACGGCACCGCGACGCAACACCGGGAAATCCCCCGCGACATCGGCGCCCTGGTCACCCACGCCGAAATCACCAAATCGTCGTCGTCAGGCGGCATGATCATCCAGGAGTTCCGCTTCGACGTCCGCGACCAGGACGGCGGCCGCGTCTTTGACGGCACGACGGTATTTGGTTTCTTTCCCCAGCTTGCCCTGGAGCGACAGGTCGGCACGGGCTCGAGCGACGAGGAGAAAGCCCGCCTGCAGGCCGAATCCGGGCTGCCGGGCTTCCCCAGGTCCTTTGCCGATGCAGCGACGTGGGCGCAGCTGGCGCCGTCGAAGCTGCACCTGCCCGCACTGGTGGGCGCCCCTCCCCTGCTGATGATCGACCGCGTCGAGGGGGCGTGGCGCACGCCGGAAGGGAGACTGCGGGTGCGCACCTCCAAGGACGTCGTCCTCGACGATTGGTTCTTCAAGGCCCACTTCTTCCGCGACCCCGTGCAGCCGGGCTCCCTCGGCATCGAGGCCATGGTGCAAGCGCTGCAGTTTGCGGCGGGCTACGACAACGTCGCCGCCCATCTGCAACGGCCCCGCTTCGAGGCCCTGGCCTGTGGTCGGCCCCTGACCTGGAAGTACCGCGGTCAGGTGGTGCCCAAGAACACCCTCATCCAGGTGGAGGCGACGGTCACAGACATCGTCACCGCCAGCGATGGCAGCGTCACCGTCATCGGCGACGGCGCTTTGTGGGTCGATGGGCTGCGCATCTACCTGGCCAAGGGCCTGGCCATCCGCATCGTGGAAGGCTGAACCCGGTCCCTCACCGCCGCGTGTGTGCAGAGGAAGAATCAAGTGAAGGTCAAAGCGTTCGCGTTGCTGCTTGTCGTGATCGTTGGTTGCGCCACGACGCCGGACGTCGTCGCCACGAAACCACCAAGCGCTGCAGTCGAGGCGGGATCAGCACCAGCAGCGGCCGATGGGGCGGGGCTGCCGATGTTCACATTCGCCAACCCGCAACTCGAAGACGCGACGCTCGCCGACTACCAGGCGATCGAAGATCTTCCCGCTCTCCCCGATGACGCACGCCACATCTATCTGAGAACCGAGAATGCCCAGGATGGGTTCATTTTCATCATCAGGTATGAGTCTGCGTCGTCGCCACCACAGACCTTCTGTGCCGGGCTTTGTCGCGACGAACATCGCATCAAGGGTCCGCTGCCTGCGCTTTGGCCCACCCGCGAAGAGCTGCACGCGCCTGCGTGGCTCGTTGATCTGAGCAACGCCAACCTCCAGGGGTGGAGCACCGTGAACGCGACCCCACACACGTCGGAGATCGATGGCCAGAGCGTGCCGTGCGGATACAGTCGAGCATCGGGGCGTGGCGTGTTCTCAGACGCGGGCACGCAGCAAACGACGGTCGTTGATTTTTCACTGCAGTGGTTCCGCCTTGGGTGCGGTGGATAGGGGCGGAACCGGGGGCGTTGCGCGGTCAAAGGCAGCGCGAAACCCTCGCCCCATGCGCCGCATCCGCCTTGCCTGCACCGTCGCCGCCCTCACCACCGTCACCGGCACCGTCGTCGGCACGACCTCCTGCCCTGATGCGCCGCCGCCGGCACCGCCTGCCGGCGGCTGGGCCCCGGGCACCATCTTCCCCGCCGAGGGCCCGGTCAGCCGTGGCTTCGTCGACGTCCGCGGCCTGGTGCACGCCCACTCGGTGTACTCCCATGACGCCTGCGACGGCGTGCCCGTCGACGACAACGGCGTCATCGACAGCGTCTGCTTCGACGACTTCCGTCGGGGACTGTGTCAGTCGAAGCACGACTTCGTGTTTCTGACGGACCACGGCGACCGCTTCGACACCACCGAGTACCCAGACACCCTGCTGTTCAAGCCGGACCTCGGCGACGTCCTCGTCAACAACGGCAGCGCCAACCGCATCACGTGCGACGACGGCCACACCGCCCTTATCATGGCCGGCAGCGAGAACAGCATGATGCCCGTGGGCCTTGAGCATCACGTCGCCGACCGCAGCCTCTACGGCGCCCAGACCCAGGAGACCGCCGACGCCCTGCACGACGCCGGCGCCGTCATTCTGCTGGCCCACCCCGAGGACTACGACACCGCCCAGCTCATCGCGATGCCCATCGACGGCTTCGAAATGTACAACCTGCACGCCAACACCCTCCTCGGCGCCGGCTTCGCCCTCGACCTGCTGGTGCGCGCCAACGACGGTGACCCCGGCGTCCCCCACCCCGACCTGCTCGTCCTCGCCCTGTGGAGCGAAGACCCTGCCTATATGCAGCGCTGGGGCAACGTGTTGGCGGCGGGCAAGAAAATCGTGTCGACGATGGGCACCGACTGCCATCGCAACACCTTCCGCACCATGCTGGAAGATGGTGAGCGCGCCGACTCCTACCGCCGCATGATGATCGCGTTTTCCAATCACCTGCTCATCACCGCTGGCGACGACGGCGTCGTCGACGACGGCGACCTCAAAGCCGCTTTGCGCGCCGGTCGGCTCTGGGGCGCATTTGAATACCTGGGCTACCCCGTTGGCTTCGACGCCGTCGCCACTGCAGGCGGCGCCGCCTTTGACATCGGCAGCGACGTCCCCGTCGGCGCCACCATCCACGCCACCATGCCCTCCGTGAAAGACCTCGACCCGACCAAAGAGGCACCCCGCCAGCGCCTGCGCCTGCTCAAGGCCGACGACAGCGAGGCCGGCTTCGTCGAGGTCGCCAGCAGCGCCAGCGACCTGAGCTTCGTGGCGACGGAGCCCGGCGCCTACCGCGTCGAGGTCCGCATGCTGCCCCTGCACCTCCGCCAAGACCTGCGGAACGAGGACCTCCGCATTCTCAACGAGCTCGAAGGCAACGACGAAGGCGACTACGTCTGGATCTACGCCAATCCCTTTTACGTTCGCTGACCTGCCCTGGCGGTGACGCCGACGTGCCCATGGCCGGCGTTCGGTTGCCGCGCCTGCATGGGGAGCCTACGCTCCCACTTCCGATTGGAGCCTCCCGTGCAGTCAGACATCGTCCTGGTCGACGACGACCCTCTCGTCATCCGTGCACTGACGCGCATGCTGTCGCGTGCGGGCCTGCCGGTGTGGGCGAGTACGTCCTCAGCACGGGCCCTGGAGCGCATCGAGCACGCCCCGCCGCTGGTGATTGTCGCCGACCAACAGATGCCAGGCATCACCGGCCTGGAACTGTTGACCCGCAGCCGTCTGCTCTCCCC
>CAJBHN010000095.1 GCA_903952805.1 uncultured Myxococcales bacterium
CCCGGCTCACTCGCCCATTAACGATGCGTCGACGTCGCTGTCACCGCCATCAGCGTCGACGTCGACGATCGCTCGTGTTGGTCAACCGGGGCGTCACCCGGGCCGATGCGGGAGAAGGCGATAGCGAGCCGTCGGTGGTTGTATACCCCGTGGCACTGCGGGCCGCGTCGGTGGTGACGCCCGGCTCACTCGCCCATTAACGATGCGTCGACGTCGCTGTCACCGCCATCAGCGTCGACGTCGACGATCGCTCGTGTTGGTCAACCGGGGCGTCACCCGGGCCGATGCGGGATCGGCGAGAAAGGCATCAACGACGCCCCTGGTCCAGGCGTCGGTGCTGAGTTCCGGCCGATAGCGCTCGGGATGCCGGTCGACGTCGTGGCCGACAAACGCCGCCAACTCCAGCAACACTTCGGCCATTTTTGGCCAGGCAAGGTCGTCACTGCCGGGCATGTCTGCCGCCGTGAACCAGCCAGCAGCCAATTCGGGAGGTGCCGGCAGCGACAACAACGCCGTCAGCCCATCCGCCAGAGCCATGTCTCGTTGACGATTTCGTCGGGAGAACAAGCCCAGCGCACGGGTGTGGGTGGCGATGAAGAGCTGCGTCATGGCCAACAGCTCCGCGGCGATGGACAGCTTGCCAGCGAAGCTGGTGCACAGTTCGCGGAGGCGTTCCAGCCGCTCAAGGTCGGCGCTGGTGTCGGCGCTGAACAACAGCCCGGGCATGGGCGGGATGATTGTGTTGAGCTGCTCGTCAAACGCACGGAACACCTCGTCGTCGAGGTCCATCGCGATCTCGATGTCCTCCAGGCCCAGGGCCAACTCGGCGACGTCGTCGGCCCCGAAAAGATCGACTTCGATGAAGTTGCCGCCAGCGTCGGCGCTCAAGTCGGCGACCGCGCGCATGTCGCGGGACCGCGCATGGAATGACAGCTCGTTCCACAGGCGTTCCACGGTCGTGCTGATCTCTGCCAACTCGCGGGCCGCGGTTCGCTCGCCGCTGAGGTCGCGGGCGATCAGGCCATCAAGGGCCGGCAGCAAAACCTGCAACTCGAGCTCTCGACGTTGATCGCCACGATGGGCCAAATCGAAGCACAGCAGACAGGCGGCCACCTGGGCTTTTTCGCCGGCGCGGCCCCGCAGGGCTTCGAGATAGATGGAGACGCGCAACTCGTCGGCGACGGTGGCGTAGCAGAGATCGACGAGGTCATCGACATCGAGGACGGCCGCTGCGTCCCGCAATGCGATGATGGCCGCCGGGGTCGCAATGGGCTTTGGTCTCTCGACGGACATGCGGGCGAGTGTGCCACGACCGCGGCGGCGAACGAAGTTCAGCGCCCGCTCTCCTCGTCAGGCGGGCAGCAGGCCGGCTTCGACCGCACAGTGACGCCGCAGGAGGGGCAACACCAACAACACCGGGAAGCCCAGCACCGCCTGGAGGTTGCCGTCGACCCCGGCAATGAGCTGGGCCCCGCGATGTTCACTTTCGTAGCCACCGCAACTGCCCTCGCCCTCGCCCGTGGCCACGTAGGCGCGGGCGGTGGCCTCGTCGAAGGCGCGGAAGGTGACGGTGACGCGGTCGGCCACTTCGGCGACGACGGTGCCGTCTTTGACGAGGGCCACCGCCGGATGAAACGTATGCCGTCGACCGGCCAGCGACAGCAGCATCGCCACGTGGTGTGCGACGTCGCGGGGCTTGTGCAGCAGGAACGCCGGTCCACCGTCGTCGGCAACCATGGCCCCGACCTGATCGCCGCCCAGCACCCAGGCACCAGGATGACGCTGGGCGACGTGCAGCGCCTTGGCGCGCGCCAGCAGCCGGGCCTGCTCGGCAGGGTCGTCGATGTCAGCGACGAGGGCGTCTTCGTCGAGGTCGGCGGCGTCGGCGACAAAGGCGACCCCGACGTCGCGCAGCAATTTCACCCGCACCGCCGAACGTGAGGCCAGGACCAGGCGGCTCATGTCTTGTCCTCGGGGTCGAGCTCCGCCAGCGCCACGGCGAGGTCGCCGGCGAGGCGGGCGTTGTTTTCGATGAGGGCGACGTTGGCTTCGACACTGCGACCGTCAGTGAGTTGGTCGAGGCGCTTGAGTAAAAACGGCGTCAAGGCCTTGCCCCGCACGCCCTTTTCCCGGGCCTCGGCGAGAGCCAGGCCAATACCAGCCTCGATGACGGCGGGGTCGAGGGCGAATTCCTCGGGGATGGGATTGGCGATGAGCACGCCCACCGAGGGATGAATGCGCCAGTGGGCGCGGAGCACCCGGGCCAGCGTGGGCACATCGTCGACGCTGAGCGCCAACGGCAGCCCCGAACTCCGGGTGTAGAAGGCAGGGAAGCCCGTCTCGCGGGTGCGATAGCCAATCACCGGCACCCCAAGGGTCTCCAGCCGCTCCAGCGTCAAGGCAAGGTCGAGGATCGCCTTGGCGCCGGCGGAGACGACGGCGACAGGGTAGCGGGCAAGGGCGGTGAGGTCCTGGCTCTCGTCAAAGGTCTCGTTGGCGCCCCGGTGGACGCCGCCGATGCCGCCGGTGGCAAAGACCCGGACCTTGGCACCGGCCGCCAGCGCCATCGTCGCCGACACCGTCGTGGCCCCCGTCATGCCCAGCGCCATCGCCGGCCCGAGGTCGGACGCGTTGAGCTTCAAGACCGTGTCTGCGCCCGGCTCCTGGGCACGAGAAATCCGATCGAGTTCGTCGTCGGAGAGACCAACCTTGAGGTCGCCGTCGATCACCGCGAAGGTCTTGGCCTCGGCACCCGTGGCGGCAATGGTGCGAGCCAACTTCCAGCCGAGTTCCACGTTGCTCGGGTACGGCAGACCGAAGGCGTAGATGGTGGATTCCAGGGCCACGCTGGGGCGGCGGCGTTGTTCCTTCAGGCGGGTCACAGGCATGGGTGCAGGGTCTACGGGCGTCCAGCGCTCTGCAACCGGTCGCCAGCCCTGCGCTGAATGGGGGCACCGGGAACATCGTCTTGTTCGGCGGCCGTCAGTCCTTTTCAGCCGCGCCCGTCGGTTCTATCGCGGGCTCGCCACCCCATCTGTTGGAGGATCCACATGCGCAAGCCCCTGTCTGCTGCCCTCTTCCTCGCTGTCACCACCGCCGGCTCGGCCTTCGCAGGCGACGTCTCCTTCACGGATCCCAAAGGCGACGACAACGGCCCGGGCACCTACGTCTATCCGACCAAGGCCGACTACAAGAAGGGCTCCTTCGACGTCGTCAGCGTCGAGATCAAGGACAAGGGCGCCGACCTCGAAATCGGCATCACCGTCGCCGCCCTCATTGAAGACCCCTGGGACAGCGCCAAGTGGCCGACGCCTGGCAACGGCTTCTCGCTGCAGATGTTTCAGCTCTACGTCGACACCGACGGCAAGGCGGGTTCCGGCGAACAATTCGCGCTTCCCGGCATGAATGCGACGTTTGCCGACGACAGCCGCTGGGAAAAGGTCGTCTTCATTTCGCCCCAGGCCAACAAGGAAATCGCCAGCCGCGTGGAGCAAAAGGCCAAAGCCATGAAGGCCGGCGTCGTGCTGCCCACCAAGGTCTCGGCCAAGGGCAAGAAGATCACGGCCATCGTCAAAAAGAGCGATCTCGCCATCGACCCCGCCAAGGTCGGTTTCCAGCTCCTCGCTGCCAGCAACGAAGGCTTCGACAACCAGCCCCAAAACGGCATCCTGGCCCGCACGGTCAACGAGTTTGAGGGCGAGCACCGCTTCGGCGGCGGCGACGACTCCGACGTCGACCCCCACTTCATCGACTGCCTCGCCGGCGCCGGCAAGGGCACCGATGACGAGGTCAAGGCCCAGCACCAGATGCTGAGCTATGACGCC
>CAJBHN010000096.1 GCA_903952805.1 uncultured Myxococcales bacterium
GAAGGAGAAGGAGAAGGCGAAGGCGAAGGAGAAGGCGAAGGCGAAGGAGAAGGCGAAGGCGAAGGAGAAGGCGAACCCACCACGCTCGGCTGTGCTGCCGGCGCCATCGAAGGACGCTTCGGCACGTTGACGGGCATCGTCACCTGCAGTGGACGGTGGACGAAGTCCGGGCTGCATCTGAACAAGAGCACCGAGCCCAACCGCCGCGATGGCGAGTTTGCGACCGCCGCCGACCTGTGCGCTGCGGATTGGCACATCTGCCAGTCGGTCACCGAGGTCGACGAGGAACTCGACGGCCAGCCCTGTTCGCCAAGCGAGCCTGGATTCTTCGCCAGCCAGCAGGCCACCGTGGGCAACAGCACCTGCACCGCCGACCGCTTCGGCGCCAACGACGTCGCTGGCTGCGCCAATGACACTTCGCAGGCCAATACATTTCCGTCGGTGGATTGCGGAGCCATGACGAGGCTGGTGGGCAACGACTGCCTCGATGGCTGGACCTGCGGCAACTCGCGGGCTGAATCCCTCGAGCTGGTCCACAGCGGCCCCGACGGTGGCGTGCTGTGCTGCCAGGACGATGCACCGGGCCGAGGCTGTGGCACCACCAGCACCATCACGCTGACCGCCGAGGCCGACGCCGTGCTCGACGTGATGAATCCATCGAGGTCGCGCGGCAACAGCCCGGCAATGGTTGTGCAGCATGGCACGTTTGAATCACTGGCCCGCTTCACCGACGATCGCCTCGCCGACGCCGCCATCAGGAACGCCAGGCTGACGCTGCCGGTGACGCTGCCGGTGACAAACGGCACTGGCACCATCGAGGTGTCGACGACGACCAGCGACTGGACGGAATTCCGCGACGACTGCCGGGTGGTCGGCGGCGCGGATACAGTTAACGGGTGCGACGGCACCGCTGACGGCGTCAGCTGGGCGGGTCCCGATCCGTCGACCGACGGATCGACATCGCAGTCACCGTGGCCAGTTGACACGACGGGCGGCGGTCCTCCCCTGCGTGCGGCCTTGGCCACCGCCATCGTGACCAGCACTGGAGCGGTGGCGGACGTTGACACCATGGCCGCCATGTTCAGCGGCATCGAGGGTGGCGACGTCAATCCGCTGCGCCTCACGCTGCGGCTGAGAGGCCTGGCGGACACCGGGGAGCTGACCCTCGGCACCCGCGAAGGCGGGCAGCCGGCCAGGCTGACGCTGCAGCGCTGCGTGAACCGCTGACCGTCAGCGCGACGAGCGCGGCGCGTGAGCGCGCGGGCGTGGGCAGCCCCGGGCACCGGTGGGGCCACACCACGGCCGACAACGGCAGATGACGGCAGATGACGACGACGTCCGGCTGTGCGATCACGGTCCCATGTCTGCTGGCCCCGTTCACGACGCCGTCTCCGCCACCGGTCTCACCAAGCGCTTCGGCGGTGTGCAGGCCGTGCGCGGCATCTCGCTGACCGTGCCGGCCGGGGCCCGCTTTGGCCTCATCGGCCAAAACGGGGCGGGCAAGACGACGTTCATCAAGATGATGTTGGGCATCTGCCGCCACGACGAGGGCAGCATCCGCGTGTTGGGATCTGATCCCGAAGACGTCTCGGTCCGTCGTCGCATCGGCTATCTGCCCGAACGCCTGGCGATTCCACCGTCGTTTTCGGCGCTGGCCTTCCTCGACAGCGTCGCCCGCTACAAGGGCATCGCCGCCGAACGTCGACGAGGAGAGTGCCGGGACCTGCTGCAGCTCGTGGGTCTGGAAGAAAGCGCCTGGGACCGCAAGACCGGCGGCTACTCCAAAGGCATGCGCCAACGCACCGGCCTGGCCGCGGCCCTGGTGGGCAAGCCCGACCTGCTCGTGCTGGATGAACCCACCGATGGCATCGACCCGATGGGGCGTCGACAAATTCGCGACGTCATCCTCGACGTCGCCAAGGGCGGCGCCACGCTGTTTTTGAACTCACATCTGCTGCAAGAAACCGAAAAGGTCTGCGACCACGTCGCTGTCTTGCACCAGGGTCAGGTCGTGGTGGCCGGAGCCCTGTCGGTGCTGCAACGCAAAGACAGCTTTCGCGTGGCCTTTCGCCGGCCCGATGCCGCAGCCCTCGTCGCCGTCGCCAACGAGCAGGGCTTCGTCGTCGACGACAGCCACGAGCGCGACGCCGGCCACCACCACCACGACGCCGACCGACTCGTCACCCGCTTCACCGGCACCGACGCCGGCGCCCTGTCACAGGCCCTGGCCCGGGCCATCGGCGCTGGCCTCGTCGTCGTCGAGGTGGCCCCCGAACTCGTGGAGCTCGAGACCATCTTGATGCGCTCGATGGCCCCGGCCGGCGGCGCGCCGACGACGCCGACGACGACGACGACGACGACGACCGACGGAGCCCGCCCATGATTCCCCTGAGCCCCACCACCATCGGCGCCGTCGCCCGCGATGTCTTGAAAGAGGCCACCAGCAGCAAGATGATGCTGGCATTGCTGTTGACCATTGGCCTCTTCCTGCTGGCGCTGACCCTGTCCCTCGACCTCGACGTCGTCGACGGCGCCCTGGCCGGCAGCCGCATCTTTGGTCGGGCCGCGGGTACCGCCATCGTGCCCGTCGACGTCTTTTTGCGGCCGGCCTTTCAAGCCCTCGCCTGGGTCACGTTCTACGTCGGCCTGTTGTTTGGCATCGTCGCCACCGCCGACATCGCGCCACGCTTGCTGCAGCCCGGTCGCGTCGAGCATCTGTTGGCCCTGCCCATCCGTCGCGTCGAGCTCGTCATCGGCACCTACCTCGGCGTGTGCGCCATCTGCGCCATCGCCACCGTCTTTGCCGTCGGTGGCGTCAGCCTGGTGCTCTTTGCCAAGGCCAAGATGGTGACGGTGGCCCCCGCCGCCGGCGCCGCCATGGCCTTTGTCGCCTTCGCCGCCATCTACGGGGTCATGATGGCCGTGGGCGTGCTGTTTCGCTCGGCCGCGCTGTCGGCGGGGGCTGGCCTTCTGACCTACATCATGGGGGTCGCTGTCTCCGAGAAAAACGTGATGCTGATGTGGACCACCAACAAGCCGCTGCGGACCGTGCTCGAGGTCGTCAGCGCCCCCATACCCAACCTGCGCGCCCTCGCCGACGTCGGTGCCGGCGCTGCCGCCGGCGAAGCCGTGGCCCTGCAGGCGGTGCTGCCCATGGTCGGTGGTGCCGCAGCCTTTGCGGCCTGCGGCGTGCTGCTCGCCGCCGCCATCGTGCAGTCGCGGGATTATTGAGATGCTGTCGTCGTTGTCGTCGTTGTCGTCGTTGTCGTCGTCGCGCGCTGCGCGTGAGAGGCTCAACCCGTGGGCGTGATCGCGGTGTTGCCCAGCGCGGTGGCGGACCAGATCGCCGCTGGTGAAGTCGTCGAGCGGCCGGCCAGCGTCTGCAAGGAGCTCGTCGAAAACGCGCTCGACGCCGGCGCCACCCGCGTCGACATCGACGTCGTCGGCGGCGGCCTCGACCGCCTGGTGGTGCAAGACGACGGCTGCGGCATGGACGACGACGACGCCGTCTTGTGCTTCTCGCGCCACGCGACCTCCAAGATCCGCAGCGCCGACGAGCTGCTCGACCTGCACAGCTTTGGCTTTCGCGGCGAGGCGCTGGCGGCCATCTCATCGGTCTCCAAGGTCAATCTCACCACCCGCCGCGAGGGGCGCGACAGCGGCTTTCGTGTCGCCGTCGACGGCGGCCGCGTCGTGTCGGTTGGCGAGGCCGGGGCCGTCAAGGGCACCCGCGTCGACGTCACCGACCTGTTTTTCAACGTGCCGGCCCGTCGCAAATTCTTGAAGACCATGCGGACCGAGGCCGGCCACATCGAAGACGCCCTGTTGTCGGTGGCGCTGTGCAAGCCCGGCGTGGCCCTGCGCCTCACCGTCGACGGCAAGGTCGTGCTCGATCTGCCCGGCGTGCTCGCCGCCCACATCGACACGCTGGAGCACCCGGCCCGGGTCGACCGGGTGGTGCGGTGTCTGGGCAACCATTTGCGACCCCATCTGTACCCCGTGCGCGGCCAGACCGAACTCATGACCGTGACGGGCTACGTGGTGGCCCCCGTCGAGACCCGTCGGGATTTGGCGGGGGTGCACCTGAGCGTCAACGGTCGTCCCGTCGCCGACCGACAGTTGGTGCAAGCCGTGCGCGCCGCGTTTCGTACGCTGCTGGAGGTCGGCCGCCAGCCCATCGTCGCCCTCGACCTGCAGATCGATCCAGCCACCGTCGACGTCAACGTGCACCCACGCAAAGCCGAGGTGCGCTTCGCCGATCCCCGGCGCATCAGCGGCCACCTCATCTCGCTGTTGTCGGAGTTCTTGTCGACGACGCCGTGGCTGGACCGGGGTCGCAGCCAACCAACGGTATATCGCCTCCACCGACACACATCGGCCTTCGGCAGAAGCGTCGAGGACGTCAACGTCAACGCCAACGTCGACGACGTCGTTGCCAACGACGTCGGCAACGTCGGCAGCACCGACGTCGGCAGCGATGTCGGCAGCGACGTCGGCCAGGCCCACCGGGATCGAATCCGGGCCGCCCTCGCCCGCTTCAACACCAGCCATGGCCCCGCAGCAGCACAGCCGGCGGCCCCAACGCCGCCCACCATGCAGGAAGCAGCGAGGCTGGCGTCGCCGTCATTGCCGACGCTGGCGTCGGTGCCCGGTCGGGGCGGGGCCACGTCGTTTGCGGCGTTGCGGGTGGTGGGTCAGGTGGGAGGCACCTACCTGATCCTCGACGGACCCGATGGCATGGTCGTCATCGACCAGCACGCCGCCCACGAACGGGTCGTGTTTGAGCGCCTGCGCGCCCGTCGACACACGGACCTGTCCCAGCCCAGCCAACCGCTGCTGTTGCCGCTGACCATCGAACTGTCGGCCAGCGAACGGGCCTCCCTCGACGACGACGACCTCCGCGCCGAATTGCTGCGCTTTGGCATCGACATCGACGGCTTCGCCCACACCACCGCGCTGGTGCGGGCCCTGCCCCCCGGCCTCGACGGGCGCAAGGCCCAGGCCATCGTCAGAGACGTCCTCGCCGAGCTGCACAGCCATGGCACCCGGCACACCCTCGACGAACGAGTCGATGCCGTCTGCGCCCGCCTCGCCTGCCACGCCGCCGTCCGCGCCGGCGACACCCTCGCCCCCGTGCAGGTGCGGGCCCTGCTCGACGACCTCGACGCCATCGACCTCGGCGCCCACTGCCCCCACGGCCGCCCCGTGGTGCGCACCCTCGACTACACCGAGCTGGCCGAGTGGTTCGATCGCTGACGCCAGACACAGACATCCCGGCCCCGTCGCGATACCGTCGGCCATGACCAATGCGATTGCAGGCCGCTGTTCCCGGACGATGACCGTCGGGACGCTGACGTTGACGCTGATGGCGACGCTGCTGGTGTCGTCGGCGCCGGCGATGGCGACCGACATCAACGTCTCGGCCGTCGATGTCTCTGACGACAACCTGTGCTCGCTGCCAGAGGCCGTGGACGCCCTCAATGCCGCCAGCATAAACGGCCCATGCGGCCCCGTCAGCGCTGGCGACACGCTGCAGCTGACCGCACAAAGTCCTTATGTGCTCTCTAGGACACTGGAACTAAAGAAGGCAGTGACCATCACCAGTGTGAACGGGCGGGCAGTCATCGACGGCGACGGCAAAGTCCGGCTGATCATAATAGAGGCTGCGGCCGCGGGAACGGTGTTGTCCAACCTGCGCCTGACGGGAGGCAATACTGCCACCGACCCGGCCAACTCTACGGGTGGCGGCATCCAGGCCAAGGGCAGTGTCCGCATCGACAACGTCATCATGGACAACAACCAGGCCTCCATCGGCGGCGCCATCTATGTTGATCCCGTGATCAATGTCGACGACATTGTCGTCGCCGTCAATAACTCCCACATCACGGAAAACATCGCCCTCTTCGACGGTGGCGGCATCGAATCGGGAGCGACGCTCATTGTCGAGGCGACGACGGTGTCGGGCAACACCGCCGTCAACAAGGCGGGCGGCATCTTGAATACCGGCAAGCTATTTCTGCGCCGCAGCACCATCAGCGGCAACTCTTTGACCGCCGACCCGATGAGCTTCGCTTCCTTGGGAGCGGGCATCTACAACCGGGGTTCAATCTCGGTCGAGCAGAGCACCATTGCCTTCAACAGCCCCGATGGGTTTTTCTCAGAACCCGGCACGGACGACGTCGTCGAATTCAAAAGCAGCCTGTTGGCCAAAAACATCGTCAGCGACTGTTCAAGCGAGGGGGCTATTTTTTCCAAGGGTCACAACCTGGTGCAAAACGCCGCCTTCGGCTGCGCCGCCTTCTCCCAAACCACCGACCTCCTCGGCCAGGACCCGCTCTTGCAGCCCCTGGCAGAGGCAGGCAGCGGCATCCCGGTGCATCTGGTCGACCCCAGCGGCGCGGCCTTCGGCAAAGGCGACCACACCGGCATCGACGGCGCCCCGGTGGCCGTCGACCAGCGAGGCAAGCCGCGACGCGTCGGCGTTGGCACCGAGATTGGTGCCGTCGAGATGCAGTGCAGCGATATCGCCACCGTGTCCTGCAGCGTGGGCGTGGGCCAGTGTAAGCAGAGCGGCTTCTTTGCCTGCGACAACGATGACGAAGCGGTGTGCGATGCCGAGCAGGGCATCGCGGAGCCCGAGGCCTGCAACGGCCTGGACGACGACTGCAATGGCCTCATCGACGACAACGTCGAAATCTTGTGCGGCACCGCCTGTGAGCTCGACGCCGACTGCGGTGGCGAGGGCGGCCTGGTGTGCGAGGGCGGCGTCTGCACCGCCGGATGCCGGTCGGATGAGGACTGCAGCGTCGGCCAGACCTGCGATCCAAGCGGCGCCGGCACCTGCATCGCCAGCGGCGAGGGCGAGGGCGAGGGCGGAGGAGAGATCGCCGAGCCGGGCACGCCGGGCGACCCCGGCGACGACCTGCCCGAGTCTCTCCCGCCATTTCGGTTTGTCAGCTGCGCCAGCGGCGACACCGGCGCCGAGGTCCTCGGCCTGTTCGCCGTGGCGCTGCTGTGGCGTCCCCGCTCACGTCGACGACGACCAGGCATGGCCGCGCTGGTCGTGATGCTGACGTGGGCGACGACAGCGACTGCGCAAGCGCCGACGGCAACGCTGACGACAGCGCCGACGACAGCGCCGACGACTGCCCAAAAAAAAGCCATGCGCACGTTGTCGATGGACCTGGAGCACCGCAATGTGTCGGCGGAGCAGGCCCAGCTCATCACGGGCATGGTCGCGGTGGAGCTGTCGACCTACGACGCCCTCGACGTCGTCGCTGGCGCCGACATTCGCCGGGCCATGGCGCTGGAGGGCGACAAGCAGAGCATGGGCTGTTCCGCCGACGCGAGCTGTCTGGCCGAGATTGCCGACGCCATGGACGCCGAGCTGGTGGTCTTTGGCGAGATTGGCGTCCTCGACGGCCTGACCATCATCAACCTGAACCTCTACGATCCCCGCGCGGTCCAGTCCGTCGGTCGGGCCACCGTGCGCTCACGGGGCCCCGGGGACCTCGACACCGAGCTGGGCCGGGGCATCCGCCAAATGCTCGAAAAAACCCTGGTGGCCCGCGGTCATGCGCTGCCGTCGTCGATGGCGACGTCGGCGTCGCTGTTGCCCGTCGCGGTCGCCGCCGGCGGCGGCGTCGTGGCCGCCGTGGGCGCGTTCCTCGTGTTCTTCGGCCTGGGCACCGCTCGCGAATACCAGCGGCTCAGCGACGCCTACGACAACGCCAGCTCCATCGACGAGAAGCGTGACCTGCAGGAAAAGGCCGAGGCCGCCCAGGATGCCTACGACAACGGCGGCCGCATCGTGGTCTATGGCGGTGGCGCCATGGTCGTCGTGGGCCTGGCGGTGGGCATTGGCGGCACGATGTGGGCGCTGCAGGGCGAATAGCTCGCGCCACCTCAGCCGCACGCTGACGACGACGCGGGCCGCCGGCTGGCTCTCCAAAACGAGCCGTCCTCGTCGGGGCAGGGTCTGCAGCAGAGCCTGCAGCAAAGCCTGCAACAGGACAGGCAGGCGAGGTGAAACGGGTGAAACGGGTGACGTTCGCGTTCGCCCCGGCCGGCTCAAAACACCTGTTTGCGGCGCGACGACGGCAAAATCCCGAGGACCTCGCGGTATTTGGCGACGGTGCGGCGGGCGATGTCGATGTTCTTATCGCTCAGCATCTTGACGATGGCGGCGTCACTCAAGGGCTTCTTGACGTTTTCGCCCGAGACGATGCGCTTGATCTCGTCCTTGACCGCTTCGCTGGCGATGTTGTCGCCGTCGCCGGTGTTGATGGACGAGTTGAAGAAATACTTGAGCTCGTACACGCCGCGAGGGGTGTGCATGTATTTGCGGGTGGTGACGCGGCTGACGGTCGACTCGTGCATCTCGATGTCGTCGGCGACGGTCTTCAAGATGAGGGGCTTGAGAGGGCCGGTGCTGTCAAACCAGTCGCGCTGGTACTTCAGGATGCTCTCGCACACGCGGTAGATGGTGCGTTGGCGCTGGTGGATGCTCTTGATGAGCCACGTCGCGGTGCGCATTTTTTCTTTGATGTAGGTGCGGGACGGATCGGCGGTGACGCGTACGCCGGCGTCGCGTTGGGCCTGCTGCGCGGCCTGGGCCTCACGCATCTTGTCGATGTAGAAGCGCGACATCTTGAGCTTGGGCAGGCCGTCTTCGTTGAGGCTGACCACCCATTCGTCGGCGACGCGCAGCATGTAGACATCGGGCGTGATGTATTGGCTGTCGGGGTTTTCGCCCTGGGCAATGAAGTTTCGGGACGGGCGGGGCTCGAGCTGCTCGATGATCTTCATCGCCTCGCCGACGTCCTCCATCGGCACCTTGCAGGCCCGAGCGATGGCGGTGAAGTTGTGGCGTTCGGCGTCCTTCAGGTGGCGGTCGACGAGCTGCCACACGAGGCACTCATTGTCGTAGCCCCAGACCTCGAGCTGCACCAACAGACACTCGCGCAGGTCCCGCGACAAACAGCCGACGGGATCAAAGCGCATGAGCCGACGACGAACGGCGTCGACCCATTCGACGGCGACCTCGAGGTCGTCGGCGACGAGCTGCAGGGGATCGATCTTGGCGGCAGCGGCGGTGGCGCGGTCGATGGCGCGGGTGGCGCGGGCGTCGTCGTCGTCGTCGTCGTCCACGACGGCGCTGGCGCCGCTGCCGAGCTCGGCGTCGAGGTCGGCGTCGAGGTCGGCGTTGTCGACGTCGTCAGCGATCTCGTCGACGACGGCGGGGACGGTGGCGGCGTCTGGCGCCCTGGGCGGGGGAGCCTGGACGGGCGCGCAGTCGAGGAAGCCCTCGTCGCTCATCTCGCCCAGCAGGCGCACCGCGATCTCGCGTTGCAGGGAGCTCATGTCGCTCATGCGGATCTGCCACAGGAGATGCTCCTCCAGGGTCTCGCTGCGGGTCAGGGTCTGGTCGATGCCCGGCAGCTCATCGAAGCCCTCGCCGCCGGTGCCCGCCGATGGGGGCAGGTAGCTGTAGGAGTCGGCGTAGGCCTCCCAGTCGATTTGGGGCTCGGCCTGGGCCGGGGTTGTGACCTCGGCGGGCCTCTCGGCCACCTGCAGGGCGGGCATCTCGGGCTCCCGCGACTCGTTGGGGACCCGGTCGTCGAACATCTCCTCCAGGACCGGGTTTTCCACCAGCTCCTGGGAGACGGCGTCCATCAGCTCCAGATGGTTCAAGGTGAGGAGCTTGATCGCCATCTTCAGCTGCGGCGTCATCACCACGCCGAGCTGCAGTTTGGGAACGAGCTTGAGCTCCATCGTCAGTCTCCGGCTTCGTCACGAACGCGAAGCGTCGTGACTCTACGCTCTTTGCTCTTGGCATGAAAAGCGCACCGTCTCGTGTGGGTCAACATGCTACCCGGCTGCGCCAGGAAACGCCCGCAGCGGCGCCGCCAGCGCCGCCCGCACCGCGGCGGGAGAAAGCGGCGCCAGCGGCTGGGACGACTGACGGGTCGGCGGAAAGCACAGGTCCCGGTCCACCCGCCGCAGCGCGGCCAGGCCGAGCTGCCTCTCCACCAGCCGCATGCGCGCCGCCGCCGCCGCCTGCCACCCCGCCAATCCCTTCTGCTCCGGCACGAAGCGCCGCAGCGCTTCGCCGACCACCGACACGGCCGCCGCCGTGGGGATGTGGACGAAGGCGGCGCGACCCACCAGGCGCAGGCTGGCAGGCCCCGTCGTGGCCACCTTGGCCTGGCTGAGGGCCGCGTCGACCGCCAGGGCCAGCACCTCGCCCTCCCCCTCAAACAGGCCGGGCACAAACGCCAGCGGCAGCCACAGCCCCGCCCCCGCCACCGGCGCCAACGCCGATGGCATCGGCAGCACGATCGGCACCGACGACAGCGACGGCAGCGACGACGGCGGCGGCGGCGACGACGACGACGACGGCATCCCCACGCCACGGCGGACGCCGCAGGGACCCGCCGCCGCCCAGGGACCACCGCCGGGCAGCACGCCCGCCGCCCAGGGCAAGACGTCGACGGCGTCGACGACGGCGACCGCGTCGGCCACGACCGGACCGAGCGACGGCGGGGCAGGCAGAGGCGGAGCCGGCAGGGAGCGCGGCGTGCCGGTCTGAAGCAGGGTGCGGGCCAAGCGGGAGACGTCATCAGCGGTGACGTCGACGGCGGCCACCAGGTCGGCGTGGGGGGGCAGGCCCTCCAGCAGGTCGACGGCGGCCCGGGCGGCCAGGCTGGCGACGTCGTCGAGGCGGGACAGGGCCCGATGCTGCTCGCGGCGAATTGCAGCGGCCACGACTTCGGCGGGCGGCGCCACGGCACCCACGTCGCGCAACAAGGCGCTGGCGGCGGCACGGTCGAGGGGCAGGCTGAGCCCCACGGTGCCATCGCCCTCCACCAGACGTCCCCCCGCCAACGTCGCCAGCACCCGCAGCGCCACCCGATCCACCGGCGCCGACGGCCGGGCCATGACCAGCCCCTCGGCACCGGCCAACGACGGCGACGACGACGACGACGACGACGGCGACGACGGCGGCGACGACGGCGACAACGACGACGGCGACGACGGCGACGACGGCGACCTCGTCAACGGGGCTGCCAGGGCCGCCGCACTCCGCCGGGCGAGATCGTCGGGGGTGCCGGGCCCCACCACCGCGAGGGA
>CAJBHN010000097.1 GCA_903952805.1 uncultured Myxococcales bacterium
GCCCACGACCCGCCGGTGCAAATCCTTCTGCGCCTCTACAGCGCTCGGGTCGCCTTCGTGCTCACGCGCAGCGAAGACGACGAGCCGCGCCCGGGTCACGACGCTGCCTGGAAGAGCGAGGTGCAGCAGATCCTGCAAACGGCTGCCCGACCTGAGGATCGCCGGGTCGCTGAGTGGCTCATCAAGCGCTCTGCCTGGCTGCATCATGGTCCCCACAACGACGCCCCGACCGGGCTGCGACCATCATTGCTCCGCCTCATCAACGGCGCCGTCGAAGACAGTGAGCGTGGCGTCCATGTCGATGTGCCACGCGTGATGGCCACTCTGCGCGCCGTGCCAGGGTGCTACGACTTCGAAATCGCAGCCGCATTGGAGCGACTGCTGCAGGTGGCGTTGCTCAGTGGCCGCGACGACCTCATCGCCCGCAGCGCCGCCGAAGGCCGAGACGCCGCCGCTCATCTGCGCATCCTGGCCCATCGGGCCCGCTTGCTTGGGGCGTGCGTCAAGGCCGCCGCCATCGTCGACGACCGCTCCCTCGTCGAGCATTGCCTGATCGACGTCTCGGCCATTGCCGGCGACACGAGCGTCCCCAGCGTACGCGACCTGCTGCTGGCGATTCGTCCCGCCCTGCTTGCCCTGCGCCGCGTCGGTGCCAACGATGCCGCCCGGCGCTTCTTGTCGGCATTTGTTCCGTTGACGACGACGACAGGCCGCGAGACCGGCCCTTTATCAGCGGCGCTGGCCCAGGGATTCTTGCAGTTGGGTGACCCCGCCATGGCCAACGAGTTGTTGGAGCGGGGGCTGCAGCAGGTGTGGCTGCCCCATACGCCCCACATCGACCGCTTCGAGGCTGGCCTGGCGGTGATGACCGCGCTGGTCCATTGGCCTGCCGATGAACGCTTTCGCCTGGTGGAACGCCTGGTCGAGCGGCTCGATCTGTTCACCGACACCTTCACCACCAGCCGCTGGTTCCCAACCCATCAGCTGCTGATGGCCGAGCGGATCATAGACACGCTGGTGGACAACCGCACCCTGAGCAACGACGCACTCCACAGCTGGCTTGACGACGACGAAGCCCGGGTCCGCCGACGGATCTGGTCGCAGTGGCGCCAGCAGATGACTGGCTGAAGACCCGCGGAGTCGGCTATCGAGGGACATGCGTCCTTCTCGCTTCTTGCTTCGCCAATTGCTCTACGACTTCGCCTCGGGATTATTGGGGCGCCCGGCTTTGTGGATCGGAACCCTCGCGGTCACAGCGATCGTGCTGCCCCCGCTGGAGTTCCGCTACGCCCCGGGGCTGTCGCACTTCCTCGCGACCGAACCATCGTCGGCACAGGTGGTGTTGGGGACGCTGGCGGGCTCCATGATGAGCGTCATCGGCGTCGTGTATTCCACGCTGCTGGTGGCGTTGTCGCTGGCGTCGATGCAGTTCTCAACGCGCATCCTTGCCGGCATGACGAGAGACCGGGTGGCACAAGACACCCTTGGCATGTTCATCGGTACGTTTGTGTACTGCCTGCTCGTCCTGCGCGCCGTGCATTCCGAGCCTGCACCATCGGTACCGGGCATCGCCTATGCCGGGGCGCTCCTGCTGGCCCTGACTGCCCTTGGCCATCTGGTGTATTTCATTCACCATATCGTTCAAAGCATTCAAGCCAATCATTTGGTTGCTCGCATCGCCAACGAAACCGCCGTCGTCATCGATGCCGTCTTTTCGGTCCCGCTGCCCGGCGGCGAAATGGCTGTTGATGCCGACCTGCCTGCGGTGCCCACCGGAGCCGCCATGGTGCTGGCGCGCAGCTCCGGCTATGTGCAACTCATCGACATCGACGGGCTACGAGCCATCGCTGCTCGCGGCGCGTCCATCCACCTGCTCAAGCCCATGGGCGCCTTCGTGACCGAAGGCCTGCCCCTGTTGGCGATTGCCCCCCCGCCGAGTGCGGCCGACCAGGACGCCGCCGTGGCTGCCATCGATATCGGTGCAATTAGAACCATGCAGCAGGATGTTGAATTTGGTATACGTCAAATTGTCGACATCGCACTCAAGGCCGTTTCGCCGGCGGTCAATGATCCAAGCACCGCTGTCACCTGCGTGGATCACCTGGGTCGTCTGTTGGTGCAACTGGCCCAACGCAGCCCCTTGCCAGCGCGACATGGCGAAGGCGTCGTGGTGCCTCACACCACCCATGGCGACCTCATCGACCTCTGCTTTGAACAACTCCGCCAGTACACCCGCACCGACATGGCGGTCTCGCTGCGCATCATGCGCGTGCTGGGCGAGGTTGCTTCAGTCACGCGTCACGAAGGGGCGCGGCGCCGACTCGCCCTGCATGCTCGACTCATCGACGAGGCCATGCGGGCGGCATTTGCCGCTGAAGACTGCGAAGAACTCGGCCGGCGCCGCGCACTGCTTGATGCCCACATCACGCCGACGACGACTGCCCTGAACATTTCATGACATCGACCGTGGGCCCACGTCAGCGCTGGAGCTCGACAGGCGCCTTGGTCACCACCGTGCTCTCGACTGGATTCACCGACGCTGAGGCAGGCACATCGTCGACGCTGCTGCCAGCCGGAGCTGGTGGCGGCAGGGGATCTGCCTCCCACAACAGCAGGGCACCCCGTTGGCCGACGAGCTCGACGGCAAATGTCGAGTAGACGGCCTCGAGCACGTCGTCGATGGAGCCGAAGCGCTCGTGGAGTGGATCGCGGGTCATGCGGTCAAAGAGATCGTCCAGGGCTTCGACCCGACCCTGGCCGAGAGCCCTGACGACCCGCTCCGACGACGACGGCATGGGGGAACGACGCCCCGGCAGATTTCCGGTCAGCATTTCGTAGAGCAGGATGCCCAGAGCATAGATGTCGGCCTGGGGATGGACTTTGCCCTTATGCAGCTGCTCGGGAGCCATGTAGCTCGGGTGGCCACGACCCACGTAGACCGGCGATGCCGACGTACTGGGGTCGGTGCTGCGCTCCGCGACCCTGGCAATGCCGAAGTCGGCGAGCTTGACGTTGCCGCTGCCGTCAAAGAGGACGTTTTCTGGTTTCAGGCCACCGTGAACAATGCCGTGACGGTGAGCATGGCTGAGGGCATACCCGATCTGAATCAAGACCCGCACCACGACATCCACGGGCATCAAGCCCCGTTCCACCCGGGCGGCCAACGATTCCAGCGCGCGGTCGAGCACGATGATGGGAGCGTCGTGCTGGAAGTGGACGTCGAGGACCCGTAAGATGTGGGGATGGTCGAGGCGGGCCTGGGCCATCACGGCCTGTTTGACGCGGGCCGTGATCTCTTCACGAGGCACGTAGGTCACCAGTTCGTAGACGTGGCGGACGTCTTTGACGACGACGTCTCGCTCCAGCGTCGTGTCGCGCGCCGCCAGCACCACGCCCAATGAACCCTGCCCGAGGACCTCGCCGCGCAGATAGCGCTCACGCTCGAGCAGGGCCATGGTGCTCTGGGCCTTCACCCTGTCGTCGACGACCGAGCGGCGCCCCTTCAGCACACTGTCTCCGCCACCAGCCCCGAATGCCCCCAGGGTGCCACCCAGTGGGGCGGCGGCCGCCATCGATGGCGGCGACGACGACGACGACGGCGACGACGACGGCGTCAACGGCACCGCCGACAATGGCGACGACGACGACGACGACGTCCCCGCCAACCGTCCCGCAAAATGGGACGCCAGCCCCTGCGCCAGCGAGGGATCGGGGTTGCCCTCGGCAAAGTTCCGGCCGCGAGGAAGCACCGTGATGGTGTTCCTGGCGCGATCAATGTCGATGTAGGCGGTCCGCTTGAGAAACGCGCAGTAGTCAACGAAGCCAATGGACAGAGAGCTCTCGAGGAGCTTTTCGGCTTCAGTGACGCCCACCTCGTCGCCAAAAAGATCGTCGCGCAGAAGCGTCTTGATGAGGAAGCGAACCTCGTCATGCAGAATCTCGGTGGTCAGGGGCTTGAGCGCACGTGCCATGGGTTCAACCTTCCGCGGTGGAGGGCCGACCATAGCCCCGTCAGCCGTCGCTTTTCATAACAGCAGCCGCAGCCGGGGCGTCGACCGCGATGCCGTCCAATACCTCCGATTCTTCAAGAGCTTGGCAGGTCGCCTTGGAGAGCCGGGACGATGCCACGCTGTCGCGATGGGCGTGCTCCTGCTGTCGCCGGCTGTTGGTTTGGGGGGGCGCGCGCCGTGGGATTTTGTCGAGGGCAAGGACAGCCGACCAGCCGGACCTTGGAGATGGACCAAAGATTCGACGCCGCGATTGGCGAAAACACCATGAGGACCGGCAGACTTCCGGCTGGCAGCGCTATCCTGTCACAGCGACCGAGAC
>CAJBHN010000098.1 GCA_903952805.1 uncultured Myxococcales bacterium
GACGTCGGCGCTGGCGACACCTGGCTGGCTCGGACGCTGATCGCTGCAACTCCCGGCGCCACGGCCTGGTGCTGGGACGCCCTTACACCGACCAGGACCTCGTCGACCTC
Source organism: uncultured Myxococcales bacterium (assembly GCA_903952805.1). Lineage (GTDB taxonomy): Bacteria > Myxococcota > UBA727 > UBA727 > VGSZ01 > VGSZ01. Next base: position 111 of record CAJBHN010000098.1, read on the forward strand.
GCTGGCGACGGCATCGTGCCGACGCAGCAGGCGCCGTCGGGGACCTTTGATGTCGCGCTGCTGCTGGATGTGTTGGAGCATGTCGCCGACGACGTGGGCCTGGCCGCCGACGCCGCGGCGCGGGTCGGACCCGGCGGTGGTGTGCTCGTCACCGTGCCGGCATGGCCCCGGCTGTTTTCATCCCATGACCGGATGCTCGCCCATGTCCGTCGCTACACGCCGTCGGCCGCCCGCGCGGTGCTGTCGCAGGCGGGCCTGCAGATCATGCACAGCGGCGGACTGTTCCACGGGCTGCTGGTGCCCCGCACCGTCGCGGTCGCCGTGGAACATTGGCAATCCGCCGCCACCGACGTGGCCACGCAGCCCAGCGCCCACCTCGGGTCCTGGCGGGGCGGTCCGCGGCTGACGAGCGCCATCACCCGGGCGCTGCGTCTCGAGCAGCGCGCCAGCGTGTGGGCGGCGCGGCGTGGGTTCGAGGTCCCTGGCTTGTCATGGTTCGCCTGGTGCAAGGTGCGCGGATGAGGGTCGTCGTCATCCCCTGCTTCAATGAGGGCGCGCGCCTCGACGACCGGGCCCTGCTGGCCTTCGCCGTCGACGACGTGCACCTGCTGCTGGTCGACGACGGCTCCGGCGACGACACCCTGGCGCGGCTGCAGGCGCTGGCGGCGTTGGCGCCGACCCACATCGAGGTGCTCGCGCTGCCGCGCAACCAGGGCAAGGCCGAGGCCGTGCGCCGTGGCCTGCTGCAGGCTCTGGAGATAGGCGCCGACGTCGTGGCCTACCTCGACGCCGACCTGTCGACGCCCACCACCGAGATGACGAGGCTGCTCGACGTGCTGGTGGCGCAGCCGGCGGTCGAGGTCGTGCTCGGCGCCCGCGTGGCGCTGCTGGGACGTCAGCTGGAGCGCTCCCAGCTGCGCCACTATCTGGGGCGGATCTTCGCGTCCGCCGCCGCCACCGGCCTCGGCGTCGCCGTCTACGACACCCAATGCGGGGCGAAGGCCTTTCGCGTGACGCCGTCGCTGCGGCGGGCCCTCGCCAGGCCCTTTACGTCCCGCTGGGCCTTCGACGTCGAACTGTTGGGCCGGCTGCTGCACACCGTCCCCGTCGACGCCTTCGAAGAAGTCCCCCTGCTGCAGTGGCGCGACGTCAAGGGCGGTTCGCTGCGGCCGTGGTCGATGGCCCGTGCGGGCCTCGACGTCCTCGTCATCGGCGCCCGCCACCGCCTGAAGCTCGATCGCTGAAGGCCAGCTCCGTCGGCGTCACCGGCCGCCACTGACCCGGCGCAAGCTCGCCGAGCGTCACGTCGCCGACAGCGGCGCGGACCAGCCGCAGCGTCGGGTGTCCGACGGCCGCCGTCATCCGCCGGACCTGGCGGTTTTTGCCCTCGACGATCTGCAGCTCGATCCAACAGTCGGGGACAGACTTGCGAAACCGGATGGGGGGATCGCGGGGCCCCACGGGAGGCTCGTCGATGCGGCGGGCCGTCGCTGGCAACGTCATGGCGCCGTCGAGGACGACGCCGCGCTCCAACTGGCGCAGCGCGTCGTCGTCGGGGATGCGCTCGACCTGGACCCAATAGGTCTTTTTCGCCTTGTGGCGGGGCGACAGCAGGCGATCGACCAGGCCCTTGTCCGACGACAGCAGCAGCAGCCCCTCACTGTCGGCGTCAAGGCGGCCAATGGGCCAGACGTCGGCGGGCAGGCCCAGCTCGCCCAGGCAGCGCCACGACGAGCCGTCGGGCGTGAAGCGGGACAGCATGCCCCAGGGCTTGTGCAGGGCGAGGGTGGTCACGGCCCCACTGTTTCCGGGCCGACCGCCCCTGTCGACGGGGGCAGCCTGGACGGGGCAGGGTTGACGCCGTCGCCGTCTCGGGGGACGACGACGGCATGGCACATCCCAAGCGCAGCGCAGTCGTCGACCACGTGCAGGGCTCGTTGGAGGCCGGCATCAGCCGCCTGTGCGGCTTCCTGAAGATCCCAGCCATCTCCTGCGATCCGGCCCACTTCGGCGACGTGCGCCGCCTCGCCGAGCACATCCGCGACGACCTCGCCAGCGTCGGCTTCGAGCAGGCCCGCGTGCTCGACCTGCCCCACCTGCCCGGCGACACCCACCCGCCCCTGCCGTGCGTCGCCGCCCAATGGCTCAAGGCGGGGCCGGCCAAGCCCACCATCCTCATCTACGGCCACCTCGACCTGCAGCCCGTCAAAGGCGAGGTGTGGGACACGCCCCCACACGAGCCCGTGCGCAAGCAGACGCCCTCGGGCGAGCGTTTGTACGCCCGCGGCGCCGCCGACGACATGGCCGGCTGGGTGTCGTGGCTGGTGGCCCTGGAGGCCTGGATCGCCACGGCGGGCGAGCTGCCCTGCAACATCAAGCTCATCATCGAGGGCGAGGAAGAGATCGGCTCCCCCAACCTCGAGCGCTTCATGGACGCCTACCCCGACGTCTTCGCCGCTGACGTCATGGTGCTGACCGACACCGAGAATCCATCGACCGAGATCCCCGGCCTGACCATCAGCCTGCGGGGCCTGCTCGAGGTCGAGTTGACCTGTTCGTCATCGACGTCGGATGTCCACTCGGGTCTGTGGGGCAACGTCGCGCCCGATTCGGCCATGGCGTTGGTGAAGCTGCTGGGCCGCCTCGTCGACGACGACGGCCGCATGACCGTGCTGCGCCGCCCGGTGGATCCCGACTGGCTGGCGTCGTCGCGACTGGTGCCCATCACCAACGACGTCGTCCGCCAGGGAGCCCACCTCAAAGACGGCGTGCACCCGCTGCCCGACCGCGGCCTGTCCAAGGCGGCGTGGATGTGGCGCCAGCCGGCCGTCACCATCTTGTCGACGACGTTCCCCGCTCCCGGCAGCGAGAAGAACGCCATTCGCAAGCAGGCGTCGGCGATCCTGTCGGTGCGTCTGGCCCCCGGTCAGACCCGCGACGAGATGCTCGCCGCCCTCAACGACACCTTGCTCAGCCAGGCCCCCGCCGGCGTCATCGTGACGTTGACCGAAAAAAACGGTGGCTCCATGTCGTGGGACTACGTCGCCAAGGGCCCCGCCTTCGACGCCGCCGACCGCGCC
>CAJBHN010000099.1 GCA_903952805.1 uncultured Myxococcales bacterium
AGTCATCGCCATCACGAAGAAGTCGAGGAAGGCAAAGAAGCGGTGGGCCCGCTCGTCCTCCTTCATGTAGGCGATGGCATAGATGAAGACGCAGGTGGCGACGCCGCCGACCACGGCCAACATCAGCGCTGCCAGGCCGTCGACGGTCAGCCGAAAGGCGCTGTCGGGGAGGAACGGAATCCAGTCGGCGACGACGACCTTGGCGGGCGTCCTATCTCCAAGCAAGAACACAACAGCGGCGCCAAAGATGGCCAGCGGCCCAACAAAAGACACCGCTCCGGGCTTGGCCGGCAGCTTGAGGATGTTGAGCAGGAGGAATGGGAGCGGCACCAGCCACACCCAGGGCAACAACGTGTTCATCCGACAATCTCCCGGGCGTCGTCGACGTCGACCTTGGCCTCATTGCGAAAGAGCGCCAGCGCCAGCGCCAGGCCGACGACGGCTTCGGCGGCCCCAAGCACCAACACGAGGAGGCCCGCGCTCTGGCCCTCGGCGTTGCCGTGAACACGGCTGCCGAGGATGAGCACCAAGATGGAGGCGTTGATCATGAGTTCAACACTCATCAGCACCGCGATGGGATTCTTGCGATAGATGACGCCAATGGCTCCGCACGCAAAGACGGCGAAGGCAGCGATGACGACGACGAGTTCGGGAGTCATCAACCCAACCCTCCAGCGCGAGGCTTTTCTTGACGACGCCACAGCGCTATCGCCGTGACGATGGATGCCAACAGCAGCGGCGCGGTCAGCTCGAATGGCAACAGCAGCGACGAGAACAACGGCGCGCCCACTTCTTTGACCGACGGACCAACGCCGAAGATCGAGGGTATGCTGACACCGGCCTGCAAGTGGGACGACAACACCGCCATGAAGACGACGAAGACGGCGCCACCGGCGATGACAGCGGTCGCCAGTCGCCCGGCTCCGAGCTGCTCCTGGCCGCCGGACGGCAACAACGTCACGACAATCAGGAACAACACGACGATGGCCCCCGAGTAGATGAGCACCTGAGCCATCGCCATGAGTTGGGCGTCGAGCATCAGATAGAGGGCCGCCATCGACAGCGAATGGGCCAAAAGGCCGAGCGCTGTGTGGACAGGCTTTCTAAGCAAGACGACGGCGAGGGCGCTGATGACGACCAGCGCGCAGCCGACGGCGACAGTGAAGACCGGATCCATGAGCCGGGCTGTATCCGGTTTGCGCCCGGGGTCAAGGCGGACCGAAGCACTCGCCGACGTCGGCAACAATCGCTAGGGTGGTTGTGTGTCCGACCAGAGCTGCACCCCGACCCCCATCGACGACGACGCCATCGCCCGCGCCGCCGCATTTGTCGTTCCTCCCGCCAACCCGCCGCGCCGGGTGGTGGTTGCCCTGTCCGGAGGGGTCGACTCCTCCGTGGCAGCCTGGCTCCTCAAGGAAGCGGGCCATGAGGTGATCGGGGTCAGCCTTCGCCTGGCTCCAGACGACGAAGGGTCAATCGCTGTCCGCCACGGGCGCTGCTGCTCTCACGACGACATGACCGATGCCCGCCGCGTCGCCGACGCCGTCGGCGCCGACTTCTACGCGGTCGACGCGCGCGCCCGCTTCAAGGACGCCGTCTTTGATCCCTTTGTCGCGGCCTACAGCCGTGGCGAGACCCCCATCCCCTGTCTGGCCTGCAATCACGAGGTCAAGCTGGGCGATTTGCTCGGAACGGCCCGACGCCTCGGCGCTGTTCTCGCCACCGGGCACTACGTCCGCATTGTCGACCATGGTGGGCACCCTGCCATCGCTCGGCCACTCGACCGACAGCGAGACCAGACGTATTGGCTCTACGGCACGCCCGCCGAGGTGGTGCCGGAGTTGCTCTTTCCGCTGGGCGACCTGGACAAGCCCCTGGTCCGTGCCTTGGCGCGCCGCGCCGGCCTGCCGGTGGTGGCACAGAAGCCCGACAGCCAGGAGATTTGCTTCGTCCCCGACGGCGACCACGCCCGCGTCGTAGAAGGCGCCCTGGGCCCCCAGCCTGCGGGACAGCTGGTCCACATCAACGGCAAACCCCTGGGTCGCCATAAAGGCGTCCACCACTTCACGATCGGTCAGCGCCGCGGCACCGGCGTGGCGTCCCCCAATGAGGGCGAGCGGTTGTTTGTCGTCGACCTCGACGCCTCCACCAGCACGGTGACGATGGGCCCCCGTGAAGCGTTGGCCTGCACAGTGGTTCGAGCAGCGCCCATGCGAGCAGCCTTCCCGACCCATCTCTGGCCGGAGCGCATCACCGCCCAGGTCCGAGCGCGCCACCAACCGCAGCCGGCGCGCTGGCGCCTTGTGGACGGCTCTCTCGAGCTCACCTTTGACGACCCGGTCCTCGGTGTCGCCCTTGGACAGGCCCTGGTCGCCTACGACGGCGACGTCGTTCTCGGTGGCGGCGTCATTGTCGAGCGCGTCGACGGCCTCCGTCCTCGACGACATTGAGCGCTCGGCTGGTCCTCCGCTCCCCCTTCAGTGGAGGTCAGCCGACAAGCCCCATTCGGTCGAGAGCTCGGTAACGGATGATGATGGTGCGCCTGCATCCGAGCGTGTCACCCATCGCTCCGAACATTCCAGGAAGTTCAAACCGCGGAGACAGGAAAGGCTTCTGTTCGTCCTCGCTGCTTCAACCGAGTGCCCGCAGACACGGGCGGTTCAGCGTCGAAGTGCCGGAATACTCCGAGCAGTACGGAAAACCTGTTTCAGTCAGCAGGCCTACCGAACGCTAAACGTCGTCGAGCGACATGTCGTTGCCCCCGCTATACCGGGGGGCTTCGTTTGCTGTGACCGGCTCACCGCGGACGTTTGCACCGATGAGCGCGCCCATTTCGACCGACCAGAAAAAGAAGAGGGAGGCTTTCGCCTCCCTCTTCTTTTTCTGAACCAAGGTCTCGTTCAGAAGTCGATGTTGCCACTCCACACGTCGGCGTAGCCGAAGACTTCGGCCGTGCGGGCCATCATGTGGGCAATCTCGAGGTCGCCGCGGGGCTCGAACTCGAAGGTGCCATCGTAGCCGGCCAGGAGTTCCTTGCCGGGGCCGTCGGCGCCACCGACGTAGTACTTGG
>CAJBHN010000100.1 GCA_903952805.1 uncultured Myxococcales bacterium
CGCCGCCGCCGTCGACGCCGACGCCGAACGAGCCTGGCAACAGTCGCAATGGCCCGACTTCGACGATCCCGCGTCGGCGACGGCGGCCGCCTCGACGTCATGGCAGCCAAAGACGACCCGCTCACGTCAACGCGGATGACGTGCCGGCCCCCGCGGTCACGATGGGTTCACCACACGATGCCCTGGTCGTTGACGACGACGGCGGCAGGCCGATCGGCAGCGCCCGGGCGCTGGGTGAGGTCGTGCTCCATGTCGACGGCGATGGTGGGCAGCGAGTGCCACCAAGGCGTGACGGGATCGTCCAGCAGGCGCGCGGCTTCGGTGTTCGTCGTCACTCCCGGGCAGTGCAGATGCACACCACCATGGCCGCGTCGCTGCCGACGTAACGACGTCGGACGAGGCGCCTCCACGCGGTCGACGACGTTAACGCATGACGCTCATCCCAATTCGTCGGCCGTCAGGTCTCTGATCGAGCGCGGGGAGCGGGTCACGGTGTCGATGATGGCCCGTTGTCGGTCGAGGTCACCGGGGTCCTTGACCGCGATGAAGCGGGAGTCCGGCCCGCTGCGCTGCACCTCGACAAACTGACTCGGCACCAGGGCCGTCAGCTCGCCGACGAGGCGCTCGAATTGGACGACGGTCTGGCCATCGACCTTCTTTTCGACCCGGTAGTAGGGGAGCTCGAAGTCGCGGTCGATGCTGGCGGCGTCGAGGGTGAAGGTGTTGGTGTTGAACACCCCGATCGAGCCCTGATCAAAATCGGCGGGAAAGCGAAAGCCCTCGATGATCTGCGCGACGCCATTGCACATCGCCGGCGCCCCACCGGCGTCGCCGGGCCATTTGCGCACGACCTCGGCGGTGATGGCCGCGCCGCTGCGGGCATGCAGCGCCAAGATGGCCGGGTCCAGCGTGGCCCCCAGATTGTCGACGTTGGTCATGAACAACATCGTGCCGCCGCCGTCGCGAAACCGCTGCAGCACCCCGCTGCTGCGCAGGGCCGCCACCAGGTCGCCGTGGCCGGTCGCCGCCGCCGACAGCTCGCCGTGGGCGTCGACAAAGAGCTCGCCCGTCGGCGTGAGCCGCAGCGCCACCTTCTGCGAGAAGACAAAGACGGGGGCCGCCGCGATGTTCAGGCCCCGCTCGACGACGTGGGCGTTGATGACGTCGTGGGTCGCGAAGCTCGACATCACAAATGTCGGGATGATCCCGTCGGCGGCGCGGGCCAGCTGGGTGATGTCGTGGTGCTTGAGCTCCAAAAAGCTGGTGCTGCCGTGGGCCGGAACCACCGCCTTGACGACGCCACCAAAGCGGGTGGCCATGCCGCCGGCGAGGACGACGACGCCGACTTTGCCCTGGTGCACCAGGGCCAGGCCCTCTTGCCGCAAAAGCCGTCGCTCGGGGCTGTTGAGCGCGGGCAGGCTCCCAAGCGCCGACTCCGGCAGCGGCGCCAACGCGCCCTTGACGCTGTTGTCGGTGGACCCCGACCTCGCCCGGGCCGCAAAGCTGGCCTGCAAGGCGGGGTCGTAGCCGTAGGGGGCGAGGGCTGCTTCAGCCTGGGCGAGCGTCGTGAGTTTCATGGGCCGACAGCGTAGCAGACCGTTGCGCTGGCGTGCTGGCCGCACGTGTGTGCGAAACACCACAAGTGATGTGCCATTGCGACGACGTCAGCGGACGGGCACAGGCCGGGGTCCGGCTGCTGTGCTCGCGCGTGGGTCGGGAGCCAGCTTGGCACCGAAGGACCGCGATGATTGCCCGGGAACTGCTCCTCACCTGTCGCTCACCGCTGTTGGCCGGCCTCGACGAAGTCGACGTCACGGTGCTGGCCGAGGCTTTTGAACAGGTGCGCTTCGTCAGCGGGGTCGCCATCATCACCCAGGGGGAGGCCGCTCGCGATGTGTATGTGCTGCTGTCGGGCCGGGTGCGCCTGGTGCGCAACGACGTCGAGTTCAACACGCTGTTGGCCGGCGCCCATTTCGGCGAGATGGGCCTCATTGCCGGTCGCGTTCGCGCCGCCAGCGTCATCGCCATCGACGACGTCGTCGCCCTCCGATTGACCGATGCCGTCTGGCGCCAGCTCACGCAGGAGCACCCGCGCACCGCCCTGCTGCTGATGCAGCGATTGGCCGACAAGCTCGCCGAGCAACTCGTCGCCATGACCGATCATGCCGAACTCTTGTACGACCGCAGCAGTGCGGTTCCCGTGCGCGCCTGCGCCATCACGGTCGACGCTGGCGACGAAAGCAGCGCCATGTCGGTGCGCCCCGGCACCCGTCTGACCGAGGTGTTGTTGGCGCAATACCAGGGGGTTCCCGTCGTCGCTGCGATGCTCGGGCTGCGCCCGGTTTCCCTCAGCACGCCCATCCTCGCCGACGGACGCATCGAGCCCATCACCTTGTCCAGCTGGGAGGGGCGCGAGGTGTGGCGCCGCAGCGCCGGCCTGCTCTTTCTGGCCGCCGCCCGCCGCGTGGCGCCGGACCGACATTTTTCGTTGGCCCACTCCGTCGGCGCCGGCCGCATTGTGCGCGGCTCGACGTCACCGGCCCTGCGCACCAGCATCGAAGCCGAAATGCTGCGCATGGCGCAGGCGGCCCTGCCGTTTTCGCGCGAGCAGTGGACCATCGAAGAGGCCCGCGCCCATTGGGTCGCCGCTGACGAGCACGACGCCGTGCTGGCGTTGGGCATCGCCCGCGGACCCACGGTGTCGGTGGTGGGTCTGGCGGGCACCTGGGTCCATGCCATGGGACCCTTGTTGCCGACGACGGCGCCGCTGGGAGCGGTTTCGGTGCGCCTGCATCCCGATGGCTTTGTCATCGAGCATGGGCCGGCGATTCTGCCGTGGCTCGACGGCGCCGGCCAGGACGCTGCCGCGCTGGAGGTGGAGCATCCCCGCTTTTCGTCGCCGATGGCGCGGGACCATGAGCGATGGCTCACCTCGATGGGCGTCGACTCCATCGGCGCCTTCAACGCCACCTGCATCAGCGGTCGGGTCAGAGACCTGATTCGCAACGCCGAGGGCTTTCATGAAAAGCATATCGGCCGCATCGCCGACACCATCGCCGCCCGCGGTGACGATGTCCGCTTGATCACAATCGCCGGGCCGTCGTCGTCGGGCAAGACCACGTTCATCAAGCGGCTCACCGTGCAGCTCGAGGTCAATGGCGTGCGCCCCGTGGCCTTGTCGCTGGACGACTATTACGTCGACCGCGAGCGCACCCCCCTCGACGACCATGGCGTCGCCGACTTCGAGGTGTTGCAGGCCCTCGACACCACCCTGCTGCAAGACCACCTGCGCCGCATCCTGGCTGGTGAAGCGGTGGCGACGGCCCACTTCGACTTCAAGACCGGCCGCTCCCATCCCACCGGTGGCCCGGTGATGCAGCTGCAGCCGGGCGAGGTGCTGCTCATCGAGGGCATCCACGGCTTGAACCCCGAGCTGGTGGGTGACGCCGTCGCCGTCGACCACCAAACCCGCATCTTTGTGCAGCCGTCGTTGTGTTTGCCCTTTGACGCGCTGACGGCGGTGATGCCCGCCGACGTGCGCTTCATCCGCCGCATCGTGCGTGACCGCCATGCCCGCGGCACCAGCGCGCAAGACAACATCCAGCGATGGGCATCGGTGCGCCGCGGCGAGGGTCGCCACATCTTTCCCCACCAGCACCATGCCGACGCCGTCTTTGACACGTCGCTCGCCTACGAGATGAGCGTGTTGAAGGTCTACGGCGAGCGCTATCTGCTCGAAGTCCCCTCGACCCATCCGGCGGCGCCGACGGCCTATCGGCTGCGGGGCTTGTTGGACCGCTTCGTCGCCATCTACCCCGACCATGTGCCGCCGACGTCGATCTTGCGGGAATTCATCGGCGGCAGCGGCTTTGAGTACTGATCACCCGTCAGGCTGATGGCTCGTCAGGGGGCGCAGGCGGGGCAACGCACGAAGGCATCGCTGCCGGTCAGCACCGAGCTCCACAGCCCCATGGCTTCGTCGGCGTCTGTGACGTCGCGCGACAGATGCCACAGGCAGACGAGTTCATCGCCGCGCAGTTGCCCCGACCAGCTGCCGACGCTGCCGGCGGCGCCGAAGTCGACGACGAAGCCGACGACGTCGCCGTTGACGACGCCGACCACCGGGAAGCGGCGGGCGGCTTCGACGTTGCCGACGGCCGAGCGAAATGTGCCCGTCAGCGTGCCGCCCGGTCCCGGCTGCAACGACAGCACGCTGCCCCGCGCGTTGCTGAACTGGCCGACGATGGCGCCGTCTGTGGCGGCGGGCCCGGCGCTGGTGGTGGGCACAGGTGCGACAAGCGGGGGCGGAGTGGGTGGACCTCCCACCAGCAACATGCCCACCGCGACGACGGTGGTGACGACGGCGCTGATCACAGGCCCTGCAACAGCCGATTCAGGCGGGCTTTGGCGTCGGCGACCTCGGGGTCGGGACGCAGGGCGACCTCTTTGGCGTAGTCGTCGGGAGCGGGGGCGGGCAGGGGAGCCCGCGCCGCGGGCGTGGCCGTCGGCGCCTCGGTGGCGGCGCGGGACTGGGGCTTGCTGCGGGCCGACGAGGCGCCGGTCTTCTTTTTGACCTCGGGGACGTCGTGGTCAAAGACCCGGTCGGCGACCTTGTGGCCCAACTCGTTGAAGGTCAGGTTTCCCAGCTTGAGGCTGCCCACCAGCGTGAGGCCCACGTCGAGGATCAACACCGTGCCAAAGCCCAGGCCGGCCATCAGCACCACCAGCATCAGCAACTTGAAGGCCTGGCCGGCCGGGCTGCTGGGGGCGCTCTTTTTGCCTCGACCACCCTTGCCCTTCTTGCCCCGCTCGGAGCCGGCTTTGCCCCGCTCGGCAGCGGGAGCTTTGGGAGCGCGTTCAGCAGGCGCGTCGCGGCGGCCCCGTCTTGAGGCGGCGATGCGACCGGCGTCTACCGAGGAAGACTTTTCACGAAGGCGTGCCACACCGGCACCGTAGGGGGCCGATGTGGCCCCTCGCCAGTTTTTGACCGCGTCATCGCCCCGGCGCTGTCCGACGCGCCGTCCCACATCTCCATACGTCCAGACGTGCAGACGTCCAGACGTCCAGAC
>CAJBHN010000101.1 GCA_903952805.1 uncultured Myxococcales bacterium
CACCACCGCCCGCTGGCAGGCATTCAACGACGACGAGATGGGCGACTTCGAGCACCTCCTCAAGCAGATCCCAACGGGCGCCGTCGTCGCCACCCACTTCGTACGTCCCCTGTCCACCCATGGTCACTACAATGTGCTGTGGCACTGGCCCAAACTTGTTGCCCTGCGCGGCGGCGTCACCGACGACAGCTTCGCCTTCCGTGCCACCTGTGTCGTCGGCTTGAAATTCGGGGCGCAGCCCCCCCGACGTCGGCCGCTGCGCACCAACGAAGCCTTCACGCTGGCGGGTTTGGCCGGCTTCGACCATCTGCTGGTCCAGGGCACGGAGGCCCGCGTCGACGCCGCCGTGCGGCGAGGAGTGTTGACACCCGTGACGTCGACCGGCGTGTGGCAGCTGTTGCGGGTCAATCACCGTCAGCCTTGATCCGTCAGCCCTGATTCGTCAGGGCGCCAACCACAAACAGCCGGCCGCACCACGCGCCGACGGCGCCACGGTGATGGTCAGCGTCGTCGATGGCGGCACGGTGCTGACCTTGCTTGAGGTCTCAAAGACATCGTCGACGACGACAGCCACGGGCTCACTCTCGCCGTCGCCGCCGGCGATCTGGGCCTTGATGCCCCCGTGGCGACGCTGGCGGCTGGCATCGGTGACGCCGATGCCCACCGTGCGGGCTGGCGGTGACAGTCCCTGCACGACGATGGTCGTCGACGTCGTCGGCTGGGCCACAAACGAAATGCAGGGCCGCACCATGTTGAACACCCGCACCGACGACAGCGTCAATGACGACGACTGCGCTGCCCGCTGCATATACGAGGCGCCGAGCCGCGGGGCCTGCTGCAACAGCCTGCTGCGGGTCGCCAACACCGCCTGCCCGTGGGCCAGCAGGGCAGCCTGGACACGGGGCTCATCGAGGGTGCCGCGTTCGCCATGGTCCCCGCGGCGATACAGTTCCGTCGACGTTGGCGACTCGTTGACGATGAGCTTCCAGTTGGCACTGCGCACGGCGAAGCGGGGGTCCGGGTAGCTCGTGAAGTGGACCGTGGGTTTGGGCACAAACGCCGACGACACCAGACTCTGGCCTGCGATGACATCGAGGCCTCCCGCCCGCCGCACGGGAGGCAAACCCAACAGGTCGATGATGGTGGGCGCGACGTCGACGTGACTCGACGGCCGTCCGCTGTGCTGACCTCCAGCAGGGAATCGCCGGGACCCGACCAGCACGAGGGGGGCACGCAGGTTCTCCTCGTAGAGATAGCCGCCGTGCAGCCGATTGCGGGGATGCTCGTCGAAGGCCTCACCGTGGTCGCCGACGATGACAAAGAGCGTGTCGTCGAAGATACCTCGAGCGCGATACCCGTCGACAAGGCGCGCCAGCACGGCGTCGGCGAAAAGCAGGCCATTTTTGTAGCGGTCGACGAGCGTCTTGTCGCCAAAGGGACGCGGCGCGTCGTCGGGGAGGAAGTAGTCGTAATGCGGAACCAGGGGCACCACCACCGCCAGACTGGGCCGGTGCTCCGCCAGGCGCCCATCCAACCAGCGCAAGGCCTCGTCGACGACGGCGCGGTCGTCGACGCCCCAACCGTTGCTCCAGTGCTCGGCGCGCGTCGGCAGGTTCTCGCCGTCGATCAGCGTCTCAAACCCCCGCTCATTGAAGAACGCCAGTTTGTCGGTGAAGGCGAAGTAGCCGCCGTGAAAGAGACCGGCGTCAAAGCCCGCCGCCACCAGCACTTCCGGCAACGATCGACAATCGATCCGGGCGAGGGAGGTCGTCTCCAGTTCGCTGGCCGGCAAAGGCGGCAGCCCGCACATCAGCGAGAACAACGACTTGATGCTGACGGGAGTTTCGGCAACGTGGTCATCAAACGAGACCGCGTGATCGCCCGCCAGCGACGTCAGCGTCGGCATGATAGTGGCGTCGACGAAGCGGCTGGCGGTGGACTCCGACACAAATAGCACCACGTGCCGCGGCGGTGCTCCGTCGACCACCACCACAGGTGCGCTGCGGACGACAGGCTCGGGGTCGACCGTCGCCACCGCCGGGATGATATGGCCCATCGACGACGAGGTCGAAGCAGACGACGACGACGACGACAGCGGCGACAGCGGCAGCAGCGGCAGCAGATGATGTCGATCGAGCCCAAAGCGGGCCCGCTCAGGCAGCGTGCCGGCAGTGCCTTCGACGCCGAGACCGGCAACGCCGGCGGCCACAGCGACGGCGATGATCAGCCACATGTTCCGAGGCCTCAGCCGACTGCCAAGCAGCGACGACGCCAGCAGCGCGGCCAGGCCCAACAGGCTCAGGGCGAACGGCCAGGGAGCAATCAAGCCCGGCCGCGCCGACGACGCAAATGCCAGGAAATGCCATGACAGCGGGCCGCCGTAGACCAGGGCAAAGAAAACGTCGACGGCGCCAACGACTCCGGTGACGACGCCGACGGCCATGGCGAGCCTCGGCCAGGAGCGAGCCCCCAACAAGACCACAGCCGCCAACACGCCGTCTTGGAGGAATGCCGACAACCAGCGCAGGACGACGTCGACGACGGCGGCGCCCCCAGACAGGAGGCCCGCGGCCATGGCAAGCTTGCAGAGGGCACCGCCGACGAGGACCGTCAACGCAGCGGTGGTCGGCAGCGGTCTCGCCTCAGCGAGCGCGGAAGATGACACGGCCCTTGGTGAGGTCGTAGGGCGAGAGCGCTACCTTCACCTTGTCGCCCAGGACGATGCGGATGGTGTACTTGCGCATCTTGCCGGAGGTGTAGGCGAGAACCTCGTGCCCGTTTTCGAGCTGCACGCGAAACATGCCGCCCTGCAGAACTTCACGGACAGTTCCGTCAACTTCAATCTGATCTTCGCGAGACATCCGGCATCCGGGTTGAAATGAGCGCAAAACAAGGAATGGACCGCGCAGGGTCCAAATCGTTGAAACCGGGCCGACTGTACCGACGGAGGCCCCGCCGTCAACGCATTGCAGCGAGGCCTGGCGCCATCAGCCCATGATTCGTGCTACCCAGCAGGCGTTCGTGCATCCAAGTCCCGCCGTTGGTCGGTCCAGCGGCACCATCAATGCCCACCAGGAGGCCCGCGATGCCAAAATACGCCCTGCCCGAGCTCGGATACGCCCACGACGCCCTTGAGCCCCACGTGAAGAAGGAGATTCTCGAGCTCCACCACGGCAAGCACCACGCCGCGTACGTCACCAACGCCAACGTGATGCTCGACAAACTCGAAGAAGCGCGCGCCAAGGCCGACTTCGCCAGCATCCCCCACCTTGAGCGCGCCCTGGCGTTCAACGTCGCTGGCCATGTGCTGCACTCGATCTTCTGGAAGAACATGCAAAGCGGCGGCGGCGGCGAGCCCACCGGCGCCCTGGCCGATCAAATCAAGGCCGATTTCGGCAGCTTCGAGAGCTTCAAGAAGCAGATGAATGCGGCGGCCTCGACGGTGTTTGGTTCGGGCTGGGCGGCGCTGGTGTGGGAACCCGTGCTGGGTCGACTCATCACGACCCAGATCTATGACCATCAAAGCAACTTCACCGTCGGCGGCACCCCCGTCATGGTGATGGATGCCTGGGAGCACGCCTGGTACCTGCAGTACCAGAACCGCAAGGGCGAGTTCTTCGACGCCCTGTGGAACGTCTGGAACTGGAACGACATCAGCGCGCGCCTCGAGGCCGCCAAGAAGACCACGACGCTGCTGCCGGGCGCGGCAGGTTGAGGACTTCGTCGGCGCCCCCGGGCGCGTCGACGAAAGGTGGATGACGCCGACGCCTGCCGCGACCCACACGTCGTCGGCAGGCGTTGTCTTTTCAGCGCCCCATTGCTGTGGCATCGGCTGCTGCGCTGCGCTGATGCAGCAGCGACGCCTTGCGTCGCTCCCTGGAGGATTCGATGGGCACTGGTCTGATTCATCTGCACAACGCACTGCGCTGGGTGGTGCTCATCGCGGGCGTGGTCGCCATCGTGAAGGCCATTTTGAATGCGTCGGCGGGCAAGCCGTATCAAAAGGGGGCGGGCACGGTGTTTGTCGCTTCCCTGCACCTGGAATTGGTCCTTGGCATCGGCATCTACTTTGGCGTCTCGGGTCTGGCGGCGTCATTCCGGGCCGACCCCGGGGCGGCGATGAAGGTCGCCGCGCTGCGCTTTTACGGCATGGAACATCTCCTCCTGATGGTGGCCGCCGTCGTCGTCGCCACCGTCGGCAGCGCCCGCAGCAAGCGCGCTCGTGATGAAACGAGCAAGAACAAAAGCGCGCGAACGTTTTTCCTGGTGGCCATGGTGCTGCTGCTGCTGGGCATTCCCTGGCCGTTCCGCGGCGACGGCGTCGGCCGCAGCCTGGTCCCGGGCATGACCGCTCCCGCGGCCACCGGCCTCCAGGCGCCTTCAACGGCACAAGGTCCGCCGACCGTGGAATGACCTGTGGTACAACAGGGCATCTCTTGGCGTGGACGCGGCCCCTTGAAGACATTGGAGTCGGCGTGGAAAAAAATGGCGACGAAGGAGACGCCGTCACCGGCGGCACTGCGGACCTCGACACCGTCAAAATCGACGTCACAGCCCTCCGCAGACTCGTGGTTTCGACGGTGCTCGACCTCGACGCCGACGACGACGCCGACGCCGACGGCTCG
>CAJBHN010000102.1 GCA_903952805.1 uncultured Myxococcales bacterium
CGGCCGGGGCAATGATTTGGAGCAGGAGGAGCAGCCAACCGGGCTGTTTGGACAGGAGGCGTGGCTGTTTAGGTTTCGCATGGTGGATTGCAGTAGTTGTTATTACAGTCCACGGGGCGCAGCACGAGGGCGCGCGCATCCATGATCCACTGCGGGCGAATCTGGCCCTCTAATCCCCGGTATTTGCCCACGCTCCTGCCCACCCCAGGGCCAAGCAGTACCTGCCATTCTTCCAGCGCGCTGGCAAGATGCAGGCTCAGGTCGAGTACGTGCTGAGCGGGCACCGCCTCAAGCTGCTCATCCCCAAGGAGGGCGTCTGCATCGTCTTTGCGCCCAGCGGGATCAAGACGCCGTCGCGGGCGATGCCCGATCGGGGCACGGCGACGTCGTGCTCGTAGACCACCGTGACGCCCTCGTCGGCGCACATGGTCAAGAGTCGACGCTTCTCGTCGAGCATCTCGATGGGGCGCAGATCGTAACCCATGATCCACGGCATACGGACGTGGCTGGCCGTCGGCACCATATCGGCGGTGTAGAGGGCCCGTCGGTCGGCCTTGCCCACCAGGGGCAAGAACTGGCCGGTGGTGTGGCCCTCACAGACCAGCGCCTCCAGGTCGTCCATGATGTGGGCACGGCCCTCGTGGTCGTCGATCAGCACCAGCCGATCACGCTCCACGTCGTCGAGCGGCGAAAACGAATCTGCACGATAGCTGCCGCGGTCCCGGTCATTGGGCGCGTGGGCCCAGGCCCAGTTGCGCCGCCCGACGTGAACGCGGGCATTCTTGAACGTCATGGCGAGGCCGCCACCGTCGGTCTTGCTCGTCAAGCCGCCGGCATGATCGAAATGGAGGTGCGTCAGCACAACGTCGGTGATGTCGTCGACGCCGACGCCGACTTCAGCGAGGGCCGCGTCGAGGACGTCGACGACCTTGAATTGGGCCTTTTGCTTGTCGGCCCATTTCTGACCCATGCCGCAGTCGACCAGCACGGTGCGCACACCATCCCGCAGCAGCAGGCAGTTGGTGGCCATCGGGATGCGATTGTCGGCGTCGGCGGGAATCTTCTTTTCCCATAATGGCTTGGGGATGATGCCGAACATGGCACCACCGTCGAGGGCAAAGGTGCCCGTACAGACGATGGTTGCCTCGTAGCGCCCAAGGGGCGCATCGAAGCGATGCGTATGAGACATGGGACCTCGATCGAGCCGCCAACCATGGGTCGACGCCGATGCACAACAGCAACAACGAACAGGCGTGTTCGACGCTGGCGCCAGCAGGCGTCAACGTCGAACACACGCGATGGCTGACGGGGTCAGATGATCCCGCGACCACGCTTCTGCGGCTGCGTGCCCGTAAACGTGCCCTTGATGCGTCCGATCCGCGCGATGCGACGTTCGGCGAGGGCGTTGGCGGCGCGGTTGGTCGTGATCTTCTCGTCGCGGGCGATCTGGTAGATCGTCGTCACGATGTTGTAGATGCTGGCCGCCTGCTGCACGGCGCGCTCACGGTTGTAGCCCTCAAGTTCGTTGGCCACGTTGATGAGGCCGCCGGCGTTGATCACGTAGTCGGGCGCGTACAGGATGCCCTTCTTGTCGAGAGCGGCCGCATGCTTTTCTTCGTCGGCGAGCTGGTTGTTCGAGCTGCCGGCGACGATGCCGCACTTGAGCATCGGGATGGTGTCGTCGTTGATGATGGCGCCCATGGCGCAGGGAGCAAAGACGTCGCAGGGCACGCCGTAGATGGCCTCGGGAGCCACGACCTCAACCCCGCGGAAATCGGTCGCGATGCGGCGCAGGTTCTCGGCGTCGATGTCGGTGGCGACGACCTTGGCGCCGTCGCGCGTCAGGTGTTGCACGAGGTGGTAGCCGACGGCGCCCACGCCCTGCACGGCGACAACCTTGCCTTCGAGGCTCTCGTTGCCGGTCTGCCACTTCACCGAGGCCTTGATGCCTTCGTAGCAGCCAAGCGCCGTCACCGGCGACGGATCGCCCGAGCCACCGAGGGCACGCGAAATCCCCGTGACGTAGTCGGTCTCCATGCGGACCCACTCCATCTCGCGAACCGTCGTGCCGACGTCCTCAGCGGTGATGTAGCGGCCGGCGAGGCCCTGCACGAAGCGACCGTAGGCGCGAAACAAGGTCTCGGATTTGTCGGTTTTGGGATTGCCGATGATGACGGCCTTGCCGCCGCCGAGGTTCAGGCCCGCGGCGGCGGACTTGTAGGTCATGCCGCGCGACAGGCGCAGGACGTCGCGCAGGGCGTCCTCTTCGTTGTTGTAGGGAAACATCCGGCAGCCACCGAGCGCTGGCCCGAGGGTCGTGTCGTGGATGGCGATGATCGCCTTGAGACCCGAGTCTTGATCTTGGCAGAAGATGACCTGCTCATGATCTTTCTTCGACAGTTCTTCAAACACCGGCATGACAAACCTCCTGAGGGGTAAGCGTGAACGGGTCGGGGTTAGGACAGGGTCGACATCGACGCAACTGCGATCGTCGTCGCCAGCGACTGCGCGACGCGTCATCGGTGGCCGCCGCGCCGACAAGGCGACCGCAGCCCAACGGATGGAGCCGGATGGAGCCGGATGGAGCCGGATGGAGCCGGATGCAAAAAAAAGCAGCGCTTCTTTCGAAGCGCTGCCTGGTGCCCAGAGTCGGAATCGAACCAACGACACGAGGATTTTCAGTCCTCTGCTCTACCAACTGAGCTATCTGGGCAGCTCGCGGGACACTCTATGCACGGCACTTCTCGGGCCGTCAAGACTTCTTTGACGACAACGGCGGATGCCGTCACATCAGCGCTGCTTGATCGAAACGCCGTCGTCGCCCTCACTGTCGTCGTCATTGGCAACGCTTTCGTCCTCGGCCGCCACCTGATCGACGTCGTGAGCGCTCCCCGCCACCAAGGCATCCTCGTCGTTGAACAGCCCTCCAGGCGGCGCCAGCACGATCGGCGGACCAAGGCTGTTCACGATCGGGGGCACGAAAGGCACGAGCACCACCCGGCCCGACGGCGTCTTCACTTCGGCCAACAGCTGCGGACCGCTATCGATAAACGACAACAGAATCCCCAACCCCGCGCCAGCCATGTCGACGATGGGTGCCCCCAACAAATCAATCAGGAAGGCGCTGTCGTCGTCGTCGTCAACAAAGTCGCTGCGGCGCACCTGAAGTTCAGCGTTCACCATGCCCTCGGCGACAGTGCGGTCCGAAAAACCCTCGAAGGTGATGATCCCGCTGCCGATCTTGGTGACGGTCAGCGTGTGGGTCTTGCCAGCTTTGATGCACTGCACCGACAGGCCGCTGTGCAAAGTCTGGCTGGCTGGATTGTCGAGATGAATCTTCAAGGCACCTTTGACACCATGGGGACGGCCCACGACGCCAATGCGCACCCACGGATCGTCGGACGTGCCCATATCAGCCGTCATCGGCGGCGGCGCCACCGTCGGCGACGGGCTGACCATCGATGGACAATGATGACAATGATTCGGAGGCGACACCGTCGTCGGCGCCGGCCAGTTCAGGCTCAACGCGACGTGGCCGCTCTGGCTCGAGAATCTCAAGCGTTGGCCTGAGGTTTTGCTTGGCCGCCGCAGCAGCAATCAGGGTTCGAAACGCCTTGGCGGTCCGGCCTTTCTTGCCGATGACTTTTCCAAGATCGTCTTTACCGACCCTCAAACGGTAGACCGGTTCTGATTCAGAGCCAGCCACGACGACCTCGACCGGAGTCGGGTCGTCGACCAGGGCCCGCGCGATGATCTCGACGAGCCCTTGCATGCTCAGACCTTGGGCGCGGCAGCGCGGGCGCGAGCGATGAGGTGTCCAACGGTCTCGGACGCCTGGGCGCCGTGACCGAACCAGTGATCAACACGTGGCAGCTGGACGGACAGACCGTTCGTGGCCGTGCGGGGATCGTAGGTGCCGACCTGCTCGATGAAGCGACCATCGCGCGGGTTGCGCTGATCGGCGACGACGAGGCGGTAAAACGGCTTCTTCTTGGTGCCAGCTCGGGCAAGACGGATGACGACCATGGTGTCCTTCAACTGCGGGGCGCATCGCTGCGCGCGGAGAAATCGTGTTGGTCCTGCGACCATGCGAAACCGTGGCGATCGCCCGGTATCGAAGGCGTCGTTGTAGCGCCCCGCCGTCAGGTGTCAACGCCGAGACGCAGGAGACGTCGCCGTTGGTCTCAGGGCCGCGTCCACATCCAACCAAACGGGGTCGCCGCCAGCCGATGGCGACGGCGGTTCCACCCGGGCCCGGGCAGAGACGTGGCCCGCCATACGCAGTTGGAGCTCGCGACCCGGGTCGCCAACGCCTATCTCCCAGGGCACCACCAGGGGCGTGATGCCCAGCAACCGGGGGACGCCGGAGGTGACGTCGAAGACATCGGCCCCCGGAGGCGTGGTCTTGATGCGCAACCGGGCTGACACCGATGCTTTCGCCACCATCCCCGGCGCAGGCGGCGTCGGCGACGGCGTCAAGCGGTCCAACAAGGCGTCAAGGTGGCCCAGACGAAACGCGATGCCAACGCCGGCAACGACCAAGCCTATGGCGACCCCGACGAAAAGTGCGCTGCTCCTGCGTCGTGGCGGTGGCGCCTGATGGTGACGCAGACCTGCTGAGACGAAGCTTGAGCGTGAGGCGTCGTTGAGCACGGCGTCACCGATGCGCCACTCTCCACTCTTGGCAAGAACGGCCAATGACGACGGCGTCTGCGACGCCGATGGCGACGACTCGGGCACCGCCGACTGGCTTTGCGGAGGAGGCACGGCCTGCGATGGCGACGTCTGCTCTTTTGGCGTCAACGTGACAGGCGGGGATTCAGCGAGTTCCTCACGCAGCTGAGCTTGCACATCATCGGGAATGTGTATCGCCCCCGACGTCATGCCTCCCCCGCCGAGTTCTCCCCGGATGCGGCGCAGGGCAGCGATGACGTCGTCCATGCCCTTGGGGCGATCCGCCTGCTTTTTCTGCAGACAGGCATAGACGAGGGCCTGCAGCGACTGCGGCAGACCGGGGGTATCAAGAGGGGGAACCGGGTCGTGCAGGTGCTTGAGCATGACCTCGACGGCCTGATTGCCGTCGAAGGGCACCCGCCCCGTCAACATGCGATAAAAGACACAGCCAAAGGAGTAGATGTCGGCGCGGCCGTCGAGGGGCTTGCCCTCGATCTGCTCGGGGGCCACATAGCGCGGCGAGCCCAGGAACGTGCCGGCTTTGGTCAGGTGGGAGCCTCCGGGACCACGGGTCTTGGCGAGACCAAAGTCGAGAACCTTGACGAAGTCACCGTCACCGTCGGTGTCATCGTTGTCCTGGCGCACCAGCATGACATTGCCGGGCTTCAAGTCACGGTGGACGATGCCGTTGGCGTGGGCCTCCCGCAGTGACCGACACATCTGCATCGCGATGTTGACTGCGCGCAACGGCGACAACGGCACGCCTTTGGACAACAACTTCGACAGCGTGATGCCGTCGAGGAGCTCCATCGTGATGAAGTAGACGCGCTCGTCGTCGACGATGGTGCTGCCATAGTCAAAGACGGTGATGGTGTTTGGATGCTTGAGCTTGGCCGCCGTCGCCGCCTCAAGAAAGAAACGCCGTTGGAACTCGTTTTCGCGTTCGGGTTCGACCCCCATCATCAACTTGAGAGCGACGCTGCGCTCAAGGGTACTTTGGTGGGCCTTGTAGACGACGCCCATCCCCCCCTGCCCGAGCACCGAGAGGAGGGTGTATTTGCCGTCGAGGACCTGCCCAAGGAGCGGGTCGTTGTCGGTGGTCCGACTCATGTCTTGTTCCGGGAGAATGACATGCCGATCACAACGACAGAAGGAGGTTTATGGTCCTTTCCCCTCGATCGGCGGGAAAGAATCAGCGCTGGCTCCGGCGACGTCGCGCAATCGATGCGCAACACCTCCATGCTGTGCAGCACTTGCGCATCACCTGCGCATCACCTGCGCAGGGACGTGCCGACAGCGCTGCGCGTGTCATCCGGCTGCGGGTTTTCCGGCTGCGAATATCCTGGCACCAGACTTGCTTTCATCCGTGTGTCACCACGACCGGAGCCCATCATGAAGACCCTCATTGTTGCCATCGCCGCCGCCCTCGTCTCCGCTGCCGCTTCCGTCGGCTCCGTGGGCACCTTCACCGGCGTGGCGAATGAACGGGAGGTCGCCGTCGACATGCCGGTCGATGTCAACGCCGTCGACGCTCTGGTGCCTTTCATCGAGAAAGCCGCTCGCGACCAGGGCTTGACCAGGATCCGCGCGTACAAGACGAGCGTGTTCATCCCCCTGGAGCAGGCGCAGCTCTCATTCGTCCTGGAAGATGGTCACCTGAAGATGCACGTCGCCGTCGAGAGCGAATACCGCTTCCAAAAGGGTCAACGCCTTCAAGCCCTCGAGGGGTTGAAGATCCAGGGCAACACGATTTTCGCTCAGGCCTTGATGCTGCAGGGGGCTGCAGCCCACTGACGCTGAACGGCAGTTCGCAGCGACGCGGCCATTGAACGACCATCGAGAGACGGACTGAACGAGTCCAGTTTCATCGATGGCGTTTTTGCCGTTGGTGCGGGGGTCGGCGCGGCGCCGCCCCCCGTACCATTGCGTCAAATGATCTTTGGTCGAGAGGCGTGCTCGCGAATCATGTCACGGTACACGCGGGCACGCGGGTTATCCGGGTGCTGCACCAAGATGGACTCCAACTCGGCGAGGGCGGCGACCGCATCGCCCGTCGAAAACAAGGTCAGACTGAGTCCCAGACGCGCTGGCAGGTAATCCGCGTTTTGGGTCAAAATCGCCCGCAGTTCTCTCAGCGCTTCTTCGGCACGACCGGCATCGCGCAACGATTGGGCCAGGCGCAAGCGCAGGTCGATGAAGGTCGGGCGCATGGCGAGGGCGCGACGGTACTCACCAATGGCCTCTTCGAAGGCACCCGACGACGCGAAGACCTCAGCGATGTCGGCATACATATTGGCGAGCTTGCCCATCACGAAACTGTCGAGCTTGCCCCCGGGCCGGCTCGACGAGGTGAGGGCCCCCAGATAGAGGTCGCGGGCTTCGGCATAGCGGCCCATGTCGTTGTAGGTGACCGCGAGGTTGAGGCTGGCCTCGGTATAGGCTGGGTTGATCCGCAAAGCCTCCTCGAAACTGGCCTGCGCCTTCGAGAACTGCCCGAAGTCATGGTAGATCACGCCGAGCATGTTGTGGACGTCGGCGTAGGGCAGCTTGGCGGCAGCGACCTGACCCAAGTGCGGCTCGGCCCGAACGTAGTCCTTTTGCCGGTAGAGTTCACGGCCAGTGGCAAGAGCCTCGCGGAGTGTGTCGTCCATGGTGCCGGCCTCCAGATATCCACCCCCGCGTATACCTCATGCGAACGCGGGACGGGCACTCCAATGGACGGCCATCGCGACTTCTCCATGAAGGCAGTCGGTCCGCCCTTGACGACGCCGGCGAAGCACGCCACACGGTGGTGTCCACGGCGATTGTAGCTCAGTTGGTAGAGCACTGGATTGTGATTCCGGGTGTCGCGGGTTCGAGCCCCGTCATTCGCCCCACCCCGAACGCCGACCGCGAGGTCGGCGTTCTTCTTTTTTCAGCGTGGTGTTTGCCTTCAGCGGATTCCGCTCGCGGAGGAAGCCGGAGGGCTGATCGGC
>CAJBHN010000103.1 GCA_903952805.1 uncultured Myxococcales bacterium
CTGTGGGCGAGGGGCAAGGTGCATCCCAGAGCTCGTTGAGCGAGCCCACTCGGTGGGCGAAGACCAAAGAGATCTTGGGATCAGGTGTGCGCTGGCCGAAGGGTGATTGCCAATGACCGAGCCGAGCCGGCCCTTGACGGGCACCCCAGCGTCCGTGCAGGCCGATGAACCTGTGGTCACCCGCTTGAAATGGCTGTTGGTGTTCCGGGGCCTGGTTGTCTCGGTGCTGCTGGTGTCATCGGTGCTGGTGCGGGCCTCGACAGAAGAGGCCTTGTTCGCCCGGGCGGCGCTCGCGCTCTTCGTCGTGGCTGGCGCGGCCTATGGGTCGATCCTGCTGGGAGCCCTGGTGTTGCGTGCGAGGTCTTCTCTCGCCACGGCGGTCGCCTATTCGCAACTCATCGCCGATGCGATGATCGCTTCTGCGCTGGTCTGGTTGACTGGCGGCGCCGAGAGCGTCTTTGTTTTCATCTACTCGCTTTCCGTATTGAATGCGGCGATCGTCCTGGGTCGGCGAGCTGCACTGGTATTGGCCGGCATATCGGCGTTGATGTACGCAGGCGTCGCTTGGGTGGCGTCGCCGACGGTGTCCTTGCCTGTTTTGGTGCCGTCCGTCCTGACCAACGGTTCATCGTTTCTTCTGGTGGCTGTCCTCAGCGGCTACTTGACGTCGCAGCTGACAAGGACATCGGCGCGCCTTCAAGACGCCCGCGACCAAATCGTCAAATTGGAGGGCTTATACGCGTCCGTGTTGGGCTCATTGCCGTCGGGGGTCATGAGCGTGGGGGCGAAGGGAGACGTCGTGTTCACCAACGCCGCAGCACAAGACATCCTGGGCCTGGGGAGTCGAGACCCGGTGGGGCGGTCAGCGGTGGAATTGGCCAATGTCCTTCCTTCCTTGCTTTCGCACGTCGACAACGCACGATTCGAGGTTGAGGTCGACATCGGCGGCCGTGGACGTCGCGTGCTTGGTGGCAGCGTGGCGCCATTGCTCGGCGGTGACGATCCTGGACGCGTGCTGGTATTTCAGGACCTGACGGAGTTGAGGCGACTGCAGGAGGACATGGCTCGGACCGAGCGTCTCGCCGAGTTGGGGCGGCTCGCTGCGGGGCTTGCCCATGAAATCAGGAATCCACTGGCAGCCATGATTGGCTGCTTGCAGTTGCTGGCCGCTGACACACGTTCAGCCAGCGGTGACAACGCCCGCCTCCTGGGCATCGTGCAGCGCGAGGCAGAGCGATTGTCCGGGATGGTGTTGGCCTTCCTGACGTACGCTCGCCCGGCTGAGCCAACAACTCGCCGTGTTGCGGTTCGGCAGTTGCTCGAAGAGGCCGTGGCGGCCGCACGATATGGATTGCGATCATCCACCATTGAGTTCGTTCCATGTCCAGACGTGTGGATTGCAGTCGATTCCGATCAGATGCGTCAGGTCTTGTGGAACGTCATTACCAATGCAGACATCGTTGGTGCTTCCCTGGGGCGGTCGCTGCGAATCACAGTCGGCGCTGAGGTGGAGGGTGACACCGTCAACCTCGTGGTCGACGACGATGGTCCCGGTGTTCCGG
This sequence comes from uncultured Myxococcales bacterium, assembly GCA_903952805.1. Classification (GTDB taxonomy): domain Bacteria; phylum Myxococcota; class UBA727; order UBA727; family VGSZ01; genus VGSZ01. Next base: position 1,563 of record CAJBHN010000103.1, read on the forward strand.
AAGAATTGCGTCAGCGCATTTTCGAGCCATTCTTCACCACCCGACCTGATGGTAACGGCCTTGGGCTCGCGACCAGCCACCAGCTGGTGAGCCGAAATGCCGGCGTGATGGGTGCTCAGCGTTCGCCGACGCTGGGCGGTGCTCGTTTTTCGATTCGTCTGCCACTTGATGTCGCTTCGTCGACAGTATGAGGGTGTATCATGGCCAAGATTCTCGTCGTCGACGATGAGACCTCCATTCGGGAGTTCCTCGAGATATTGCTGCTGCGCGCCGGTCACCAGGTGAGGCTGGCCAAAGACGCTATCGACGCCATCACCCTGCTCAAGGACGACACCTTCGATTTGGTGCTGACCGACCTGCGATTGCCACGGGGCAGTGGCATGGATGTCTTGACCTATGTCAGCAAGCATGCGTCGTCGACGCAGGTCGTGATCATGACGGCATTCGCCACCACCGAGACTGCCGTCGAGGCCATGAAAGCCGGTGCGTATGACTACATCATCAAGCCATTCAAGGTGGATGAGCTGATCGTGCTTGTCGATCGTGCCCTGGAACGACGTCGGCTGCAGACCGAAAACGTCGCACTCAGGGCAACTCTTGATGCCCGTGCCGCCAATTCTCGATTGCTCGGGACCAGCGAGCGAATGCAGGAGGTTTTTGAATTGATTCACAAGGTGGCGCCGACCAGGACGACCATCTTGCTCACTGGCGAGAGCGGCACCGGCAAGGAACTCGTTGCACGAGCCATCCACTCACGCGGATCACGGGCGAGTGAGCCGTTCGTTGCCATCAATTGCGGAGCGATTCCCGAGACGTTGATTGAGAGTGAACTCTTCGGGCACACCAAGGGAAGCTTTACCGGGGCCACAGCGGACAAGCCTGGTTTGTTTGAGCGCGCCGACAGCGGTACGGTTTTTCTCGACGAGATCGGTGAGCTGCCGTTGTCGATGCAGGTCAAGTTGTTGCGCGTGCTGCAGGAGCGCCGGGTGCGTCGGGTCGGTGGAGCTGTTGATATCGCCATTGAGAGCCGGATCATTGCCGCCACCAATCGGCGCTTGGAAACCGAGATTGAACGGGGAGCATTTCGAGAAGATCTCTATTTTCGTCTGAATGTCATTCAGATTCGCTTGCCATCGTTGCGCGAACGACGTGCGGACATCCCCCTGTTGGTGGAGGCATTCATCAACAAATTTGCTGAGCAGCAGCAATCAAAGGTCAAGGGAATCACGGATGGCGCTCTGCGGACGCTGTTGGCCTGGTCGTGGCCCGGCAATGTGCGCGAGCTGGAGAACGTCATTGAGCGGGGTGTGATTCTCGCATCTGGCGATCGAATCGATATCGAAGCTTTGCCGGCGAACGTGCGTGGGGCCCCCACGATGCCGCCGCAGGCAACGGCAGTCCTTGACGATATTCCCACCGAAGGCCTCGACCTGGAGGCCACCTTGGAAAGCTACGAACGTCGTCTGTTGGAGAAGGCGCTGGCGAGGACGGGGGGCCGCAAAAAGAAGGCTGCCGAGCTTCTCCGGCTGTCTTTTCGGTCGTTTCGCTACCGCCTGGCCAAGCTCGGTGTCAGCGGCGGGGACGACGACGCAGTGGACGAGGCTTGAGTACAGCCTCAGGGCCGCCGACGCTGTCGTACACCTCAGTCAATGCCGCAGTGCGGGCGTGGCGACCCAGGGCTCGGGGCATACGGCGGGACCGCGCTCTTTTTGACGAGAGCGCCAGCATGACGAGTTCTTCAAGGTCCAGGACCGTACGCGGCACGAATGCTGCGCAGGCGCTCACGTCTTGGGCCCAGACGGCGCCGATGCCGAGGCAGCGAACGCCGCTGGCCAGCGCGGTCAAGATGCCTGGCCCCAAGCGCGTCTCAGGGCCACACACCAAGAGGCGTGCGCTACAGGTCTGCTGTGGCACCATCGACGATGTCACGGTGAGTCTGGCCTGGGCCAGCGCGCGAGCAACATGGGGCCCCGCCACATCGAAGGCCAACACGACGTGATCGAGCGAAGGAATCGTGGGAGCGGTGTCGATGCCCGGCGGCACCAGGCTCGCCGAGCGGGGCGCAAAACCACGCTCCAGGGCACGATCGAGGTCGCCGTGGCTGGCGTAGACCGTGCGCATTGGTGTGGGCAGGAGGCGGTGGGCGTCCAACCCGTCACCGTCGTCGACCACGACGGTCACGTTGGCGAGCAGTGATGACAAGCCCCTCGCCCTCGCCCCATGGGC
>CAJBHN010000104.1 GCA_903952805.1 uncultured Myxococcales bacterium
CGCAAGAATGGCTTCCGAGATCACCCTCGTCGCGGCAGCGATAGCCTCGTCATACTTGCTGGGCGGCATGCGGTTCCTCCTGGAATGCCCCAGGATCGCACATCTACCCAAGGGTTTGGATCACACCCCACCGGAAACCGAAGTCGTCGTCGCGCCTGGCCGGCACGTACCCGTTGCGGACCGAGGCGCGGAGGACCGCGGGAGAGATGCGCCACGAGCCACCACGCAATTCTTTATTGCTTGAATTATAGCTGCTGGCGGTCCACTCCCATACATTTCCCGCCATATCTTTGAGGCCGTGACGTGTATCCCCCTCCGGGAAGCTTCCGACAGGCGCCGTGCGCGGGAAGCGGTCACCGCAGTTCAGGCCGCAGTTGGCTCGGCTGGCGGTGGGAGGGCTGTCGCCCCACGGGTAGATGCGCGAACTCCCGCTCTTGGCCGCGTACTCCCACTCGACGGCGGTGGGCAGGCGGCCACCGGCCCACCGACAAAAGGCCGTCGCCTGGTGCCAGTCCACGTTGACAACCGGGTGGTCAGACCCGCCGACGCTGTCGTCCGGTCCACTGACGCAGCCTCCCGCCTCGACGCAGGCGTCGTACTGGGCGACCGTCGTCTCCGTCTGCGCCATCGACAAGGGCGCCACCCGCTGGGTCGAGCCCGACTGCTCGGCGCTGCCACACTCCCTGTCTTGCGGCTCGCAGCCGGAGTGGAAACTGCCGCCAGGCAGCTGCACCCACACGATGCCTGCGCTGCCCGTCGTGGAGGATGGCGGGACGTCCGCCTGCGGGCTTGATGCGATTGTGGCCAGCAAACCCAGGCGGCGCCCCAAACGCGGCCACCCTTGTCCAACCGCCGACTCGCCAGCGGACGTTCGTCGGCGCGCGCTCAACCGCCGGGGCGCAAGTCGTTCTCGACTTGACGGCGACAGACCGGGAGGAGCCATCGCGAGGCGGTGTGTTTGCGTCGCAGACCCTCCGTCTCGTCTGCCAGCAGGAGTGGATTTCTGTGGCGCCCCCGTTCGCACTCCTAGTGCCGACCCCGCACGGTCTGCCCGCCGACGACGGAGGGGGCGAGTGCGCCACGACCTACACGTGGATGACGAAGTTGGAGCGGCAGGTCAGCGCGTGGGTCTGCCGCCCGTCGCCCACGGACCCCGGCCTCACCTTTGCCGCGGAGGCTGTGGAGCAGCTCGCCATCGAAGACGACTGCGACGGCAACGGGGCGGGGTTTCGCTTCTATCGCGACGTCGACGTGCTCGCGCCACTCGTGGCTCCGTCGACCGCGCACCCGACTGGGTACTGACATGCGACAGCGTTTGGGCGCTTGCGCAGCATTTCGGGCGGTGCGTTGACGGCGGCCGCCCCGTGCCGGACGCAGGCCCCGGGTCCGGCGCCGACTGGCCTCATTGAGGCGCCCGATGATGACGACGTACGTGAACTCATCAGCGGCGGGACGGTGTGATGGTCAGGTTGTCTCGATCCGGAAACTGGCCCTATTCTTTCCGTCCGCTGACGTGACTTCCCAGCCCCGTGAACCCACCCAGTCGAGGAACCATGGAAGACCCACTCCGCGCCGTCGACGTCGACGACCAGCTGGTCGTGCTCGAGTTCAGCTCCGTCCTCGGCGTGGTGGCGCTCTCGCCGACCGCGGACGTCATCGTTGGCAAGACGGCGACGGCGGACCTCAACATCCTGCGACGACCGGACGCAGGCCCACGAGGAGACGTGTTGGCCGTGCGGTGCGGTCAGCTGGTCCCGCTGGCTCCTGGTCTCACCGTCGACGGTGCTCCGGCGCCGGTGGGGGTCCCGGTCTCGCCGCGCGCCGACCTTCGGCTTCCGAAGCAGGGGCTCCGGTTTCGCATCGTTCCGGCTGCGGCGGTGAGGGTGTTTGGGGAACACCATGGTCGCCTCGACCTGTGCTGGGCCCTGAGCCACTGGGTGCCCCCTGAGCAGGCGGTCGCCCTGGCCTGGGAAGACCCCGACATGCGCAAGGTCAGCTGCCCGTCGTTGCCGCTCTTCGCGAGCGACGCTCACGGGCTGCGGGTGCTCGCTGACGGCGGGCTGGTGGCGGTGTCTCGGGATGCCGACGGCATCATGGCGGTCCTCCGCGCCGGGCGCGGCGGGTTCGAGGCGCTGTCGCTCGCGGAGCTGGGCATGGCGTTGTCGACCGTCCTGCCGATGCACATCGCCGACGTCAATGACGCCCACCGATGGCGGGGGCCCGGGTTGCCCGTCGAGCCGCCGCACGAGGAGCCGAGCGGCGCGGTGTTTTATGGTGTGCAGGGGCGCGATCTGCACTCCGCTCACGACGAGGAGTCTGACTTCGTCATAGACGTCACCGCGTTTCGGGTGACCACCGTGCTTCGGATCGTCGTGGACCGCGCCGCTGAGCAGGTGCGCATCGACACGATCTGGACCGGCAACTGCGATATCTCGCTGGGTCTGCGGGGTGTGGCCGAGCCCGTGTGGACCAAGCCTGGCTGATGTTTGGCGTGACGCTGCAGAAGGCGCGCTTCGGCCAGGAGGACTCGTGCCGTTCACCAACTTCGATGAGCGGCCCCTCGCCGAGCGGCCCACGACACGATGACATCCGCCACCGCGATCACGTCCATGGGTCATCGGCAGGGCCGGCGTCGCGAAGAGCCCGGCTGACCGCATCGCGCGACGAAGCATCGAAGACGATCTGGGTCATGCCGAACGCGTCTCTCAGGGTCGAGAATGGCGGTTGACAGCCTCGAGGGCCGCGGCCCTCGCCGCATCCGCTGGCACACCGAGGCCCTGGCGGTAGATCCGCTCACCGCTCGAGCACGCGCTTCGGTGGCCGGCCTTGCAGCGCGCCTCGTAGATGCGCATGCCCTTTTCTCGCAGGGGCGTCTCGTCCTGGAGCTGCCGGGCTCGGATGAAGCAGGCCACCGGCAGTCCTGCTTCGCACGCCTTCTCGAGATAAGGCGCTTCCTGGCCGAAGTCGCTGTCGACGAAGCGCTCCGCTGCCTCGAGGCACGCCTCGGCGTCATGATCCCGATCGCAGCGCTCGAGCAGCTGCGCAGTCGGAGCCGACAGGTCCGGCGCGCGCTTGCGCGGATAGGAAAAATAGGGCCACTTTTGGGACCGGGGCCAGCAGAGCGGCCGGCCCATCCGCATGGCGAGGCAAACTGAACACCTGTTCGGTTAGGGGGCCAGGTCGAAATTTCCCGCCGCG
>CAJBHN010000105.1 GCA_903952805.1 uncultured Myxococcales bacterium
AGGTGAAGGTGAGGGTGAAGGTGAGGGTGAAGGTGAGGGTGAAGGTGAGGGCGAAGGCGAGGGCGAAGGTGAGGGCGAAGGGGAAGGCGAAGGGGAAGGCGAAGGGGAAGGCGAAGGCGAAGGCGAAGGGGAGGGCGAAGGCGGATGTGTCCCCTCCAACCCGACGGGCATCTCGGTCTCTGGCCAGGGTGTCCCCGTCGGTGTTGAGGTTTGCGACGGCGTCGACAACGACTGCGATGGCGAGATCGACGAGCCGCGCGACGACGGGGTGGGCCTTTCGGTTCTGCAGGGCCTCTTTGACACCAACATTGGACCACAGTTCATCAACCAGGACGCGTCTGGCCTGACCGCCGCGAGCGGGAGCACCGGTCGCGACGGCCAGCCGCAGCCGGCGACGCTCATCCTCTGCCGTGGCCAGCACCGGATGCGGGTCGGCAACAACGTCGTCGTCGAAGTCTTCGGTCCGCCCGATACGGTGGCCGAGCTCGTGGGGGACGACACCGGCCTCGCCGTCCAGACCATCAACTTCGGCGTTCCGGCGTTGACGACGCTCAACGGCGTGGTTGTCAGCGGGCGCATCGCGGTGGCGGGAACGCGCGTGGAGATGACCGGTGGCGCCGTCCGCGGCGTGGCGCCGGTCACGGCGGACAACGGTGTCGTCCGCTCGGCCGTCGACCTCAGCACTGCTGGCCCGAACCCGTCGTCCGTGGCCCCGGGCACCTTCCTCGGCCAAAATGTCCTGTTCGAGGACAACGGCAGCGCCGAACCCGGGTTCGATCTCCGCGGCGGTGCCGTCCGGCTCCGCTTCGGCACGATTTTCACCTGCACGGGTTGCACGTTCCGCAACAACGCCGCCACCGAGGGTGGCGCCATCTACGCCAACGATGGCAACACCCAGCTCTCGCTGGCGAACACCACGCTCGTCGGCAACAACGCGACCAGCTTCGGCGGCGCCGTGGCCGTCGGCAGTGGGGTAGCCGGGTTCGACAATGTCACGGCGGAGAACAACAGCGCGGGAAGCGCGGGCGGTGCCTTCCATATCGGCCGTGACAACGGGACTGCGCAAGCGGCCTTCCTCAACGGTGCGATTCGAGGGAACACAGCTGCGACCGGGGGCGGCGTGATGGTGCAGGTCTTCGGCGGCGCCACCGGGTCGGCGACGGCCAGCTTCGACGGCACCGTCCTCGAGAACAACAGCGCCCAGGACGGCGGCGGCATCTTCGCCGCCGGCACCACGACGTGGCGCGGCGGGGCCATCCGCGGCAACACCGCCTCGGCCCGGGGCGGTGGCGCCTACGTCCGGCAGACCCTCACGTTCACCGTTGGCGTCTTGCAGCGCAACAGCGCAGGACGGACCGGCGGCGGCGCCTTCCACGAGACGGGGAGTGCCGCGACCTACGGCAGCGTCAACGTCGGCGCTGATGCCGACGTCAACACGACGGACACGTTCGACGGCGACCTGTCGACGCCCGAGTCCTTCACCGGCAGCGTCACGCTCACCTGTGGCGGCAGCGGCTGCGCGCCGACGGGGGCGTGAGACCGTGACGGCGCAGGGCTCGCCGGGCCGATGCCGCGCCGCGCGACGGGCCTTGTTGCAGCACGCGCCCCGGAGCTCTACGCGCGGGCCGAGCCCGATCCCTCGGCGACGCCAGCCCGCTCGAGCTGACCGTCGACGGCGAAGTCAGGGCACGGGCAGCGACGACGGCGGCGACAAGGTCGACGGTGTTGACGACGACGGCGGCACCGCCGTGACGGCGAGGTCGACGACCATGGGGCGGTGGTCGCTGGCCTGGCTGTCCTGCACGCGGGCGACGGCGTTGGCCGACAGGGCATCGTCGATGAAGACGTAGTCGATGCGACGGTTGGCGAAGGTGGGGGCGGCGTCGGCGCTGGCGTCTTGGAAGCCGCGGCCGGTGAAGGCGGCGGGGCCCTGGCCATCGGGGGTGTCATTGAGGTCGCCGCCCACGACGACGCCTTCGCCCATGCTCTCGCGCAGATCGTTGGCGAGGAAGTCGGCGTTTTGGCGACCAGACCACGGGTAGATGTCGGCGTGGACGGAGGCGGCGCGGACGTGGAAGTCGCCGGCACACAGGTGGGCATCGAGGGCGACGCGGGGTTCGAAGGCGTTGTCCGACGGCAGTTCCAGGCGTCGGGCGGATTCAAACGGAATGCGGCTCAGCAGGGCGACGCCGAATTCACCGCTGCCTTCGGCCCGGGCGGCGGCAAAGGTGGAGACCATGCCCAGGGCGTCGCCGAGGACCAGCGCCTGGTCGACCTGGCCGCCGCGCTCGGTGTCGCGGTCGACCTCCTGCAGGGCGATGACGTCGGCGTCGAGGTCGGCCAATTCGGCGGCGATGGTGTCGATGGACGACGACAGCGCGGCCCGGATATTCCACGTGACCACCCGCAGCGTGCTGGGCGTGTCGACATCGCCGCAGGCGCCGACGGCGGGGGCAACGAAGGCGTCGGAGGTCCGCACGCAGCCAGTGGCACACAACAGCGCGAGGGCGAGACCGGAAGCACAGCGCATCCAACCAGCGTACCCACGATGGCCGTCGGCCACAGGTTGGCTCGCTTGGATCAGGTCGGGTGGGGTCGGATGAAGTCGGATGAAGTCGGATGAAGTCGGGTGAGGTCGGATGAGATCGGGTGAGGTCGGGTGAAGTCAGGTGAAGTCGGGTGAAGTCGGGTGAAGTCGGGTGAAGTCGGGTGAAGTCGGGTGAAGTCGGGTGAAGTCGGGTGAAGTCGGGTGAAGTC
>CAJBHN010000106.1 GCA_903952805.1 uncultured Myxococcales bacterium
AGGCGCTTCGCGCCCTCCTGTTGGACGTGGTCAGTATTCCATGATCATTCGGGATGAGACACGGCCGATGCGACAGATGACACTGAACCTCCAACAAGCCCGCACGCTCAAGCTTTCGAACCCTGCCCTCCCGGCGCAGGGACCGCCGCCGCTGATGGTCCTCCGTCGTCGAGACGGTCCACGCGACCGAGGCCCAACCAGATCTCACGCGCCGCGCGGGCGGCGACGTCGGCGCGCCAGACCTCGCCATGATGACGAGCCTCGCGCGCGAAGCCCTCGGCGAGCTGGGCGTGTTCGCCGTCGACCAGGCCCCGCTGTTGGGGCTCCAGGAACGCCGCCAGATGGGCGTCGGCGGCGGACCACTCGGCCGCACGAGCGGCACCAATGGCGAGCACGCCGTGGCACAAGGAGCTCAACAGTTGCTCGCCGGCATCAGACGCCGGGGCAACGATGCCGGCGGCGGCGGCGACGGCGGCGGACACGTCACCGACGGCCAACGAACACAACGCCATGTTCACCTCGACAGTGCGCACCTTGCCCGAGCCTGCCCGCTGCAGGATCGTGCGCGCCTCCTGGTAGTGGTGACGGGCCTCGTCGGGCAGGCCCGCGATGCGCTCTACGTCGCCAAGAGCGTTGCGCGTCAAGCCCACCAACGTGGGAAGCCTGTGCGCACGAGCAAGCTTTTGGGACCGCAACACCAAACCTCGCGCCGCCGCGGGGTCGCCGCCCCACAGGGCCACATAGGCCATACGCCACAGACACGTGGCCATGGCGACGTCGTCACCGCTATGCTGCATGCGCGCCAGGGCCCGGTTGAACGTGGCGGCGGAGGCGGCGAGCCGGCCCTGGTAGTAGAGGACGTCAGCGAGGCCGACGAGAGCATCGTCGACGGCATCGGAGTCCTCGCGCACGAAGTCCTCGCGGATGATGCCGTTGCCAAAGGCCGCATCGTGGCTGTGGTCGGTGCCGTCGTCGCCACCAACGCTGGCCTCCAGGTGGTCGGCCAGCCGCAGCAATGCTTGAAAGCGCTCCGCCGAGGCGTCGAGTTCGCCACGGCGGGCGCAGACCAGAGCCTGGGCTCGCACGGCGTCGAGGCGGGCCTCCCTGGGGGCTGTGTCTTGGACCAGCTGTGCCCACATCGTGCTCTCGGCATAGCGACCAGCATCAGCGAGCACGCGGGCCCGCAGAGCCATGGCGCGCTGACGATGGGGATGGTCCTCGACAGCGCCGGCGTGGTCGAGGGCGGCGAAGGCTTGCTCCACCAACGTGGTGGCCCTGGCGGAGCCTTCGCAGGCGATGGTGATGTGGACCGCACGAAAGAGGACCGGCATGGCCTCGTCGAGGTCACCAGCCGCCAACAGGTGGCGGGCGCGGCGCTCGTCGTCGCCAGGCCCGGCGCGATCACGCAAGTGGCGGGCGACGACCCGGTGATGGTCGATGAGGCGACCCCCTTCGTGGGCCAGACGAGTCATCGCCTCACGCAGCATGGCGTGGGCAAAGCGCAACGCCCCGCCCTGGCTGTGGTCGACCACGACGAAACGAGCTCGCTCCAGGGCGTCGATCAACATCGTGACGACGCCTTTGACCTCGTCGAGGTCGCCGATGCCGGCTCGCTTGCACACCCCGATCCACTCGCTGGTATCGCCGTCTTCGCCCAGTACGGCCCCGAGTTCCAGACAGATGCGCGCTGACGGTGGCACCGTCGACAACAACCGCTCCAAGCGCGCCGCCCACACCGCGTGCAGCGTATCTGGCAGGGCGAGGGATTCACCCCGACGCAGAGCGAAGCCCGCCGGCATCAACTCCAGGGCGCCGCGCTCCACGAAGTCGCCGACGAGTTCGACGGCAAACCGTGGATTGCCTGCCGAGCGCTGGGCGACGGCGTCGACGAGCGGGCCCTCCAAGCCGAGCAGGGTCTCGACACATCGGCGATGCTCACGCGGCGGCAATGGCAACAACGACTGGGTCGTGACGCCGTCGATGGCGCAGATACGTTGCACCAACGTCGATGTCAGGGGCCGCTCGGCAACGGCTTCGTCGGCGATGCCCACGACGATGACGAGGCCGTGGCCCTGGTGACGCTCGACCTGCAGGGAGCCTTCGGCCGTGCGCAGCACAAAGGCGAGGGCATCATCGCCCCATTGGGCGTCGTCCAAGATCACCACGACCGGGCGACGGCTGGCCAGGCGCCGCAGCGCCCGCCGCGTGGCCGTGTGGCGCTCGGCCTGTTCGCGGGGGACAGTCGACGGCGCCGGCGCCGCCGCTCCCGACC
>CAJBHN010000107.1 GCA_903952805.1 uncultured Myxococcales bacterium
AACAGGTGTTCAGTGTGCCTCGCCATGCGGATGGGCCGGCCGCTCTGCTGGCCCCGGTCCCAAAAGTGGCCCTATTTTTCCTATCCGCCGGAGGCGGCGGGGACGACCACGTCGTTGGCGAGGGCCCATTCGTGTCGCCCCGCTGCCGCTCAGGCTCAGGGCTGACCGATGGGACGCATCGCGCCGTCGAAGCCGACCGCGAAGAACAGCTCGTTGTGCACGAACAGCACGGCGATGTCGGCTGCTTCCAACGCCTCGAGCATCTCGGGCGCGATGCCTGGCTCAAGGCGCGGCTCGAAGGCGAACTGGTAGCCGAAGTTGTGGTGCTCTGGGCGCGACGTCTGCGACCATGCCGACGTCAACACGATGTCTTGCGCGATCAAGCCGCTGATCGTGGTGGTGCCCCAGCGCGTTGTTGACGCGGTGAAGCCAGCACCGAATCCGGAAGGCGGTGGCGCTTGGAAGAAGTTCGCGTCGACGCTGATCTCACCATCAGCGCTGGTGACCTCCCACGACGCAGGCACATCCGTGACCGGCACGTCGCCGTCCAGCGTGCAGGTCGTGATGCTCACGGTCTCGTCGTCGCGCGTACCGATGCCGTACTCAAAGGTCACATCATCGAACCCGTAGAAGGGCACCGGCGCATCAAACGTCGTCGTCAACGTCGTCAACAACTGCTCGACCGAGCGAAACGGCGCTTCGGCAATGGCCTGGGGCGCAAAGTTGTCGAGCGACACGCTGAACACGCGATCGCCCTGACGAAAACCGTGCAGCATGCGCCCTTCAGCAACGGCATATGTGCTGCCGTCGAGTGCCGAGAAAGCACTGTCGACGTCAACGACAACGCCGTCTTCGGCAAACTGTGCGTCGAGCGCCTCGAACAACGGATCGTCCAGGCCCACTTCGTCGAGGACGCGCCCCGCCATGCCAAAACGCATCCGCGACTTCGCACGATGTATCGCGAACACGTCGCTGTTTTCTCCCTCCAGTGCGCAGAAACTCGACGACGACGGCGATAGCGCCACCACGGGCACGTTGGCGTTCGTGCTCGGCTGCGGGAAGTTGCGCACCTGCTTGACGACGAGGCCGTCGGCAGGAGCGAAGACGCCGCCATCAACCTTCTTGAACTCCACATCGAGTACGAACGTCGCGTTGTCGGCAAGCCCCTGACGCTGGGCCCAGACCTGAGCAACGTCGGCGAGGTGCGCACCGAGTCGCGCATAGTCGCCTTCGCCAGTCGTCTCGTCGTGCTCCATCACGAACGCCCCCTGGGGTACGAGCGACGACGACGACTGCAGGCTCACCGACGTGATCGACGACGAGACCTCCACGCGCACCAGCTCAGGCGTTGCCCCGCCTTCGGGGTTCGTGACCGACACAGCACCAAGCTGCGTCACCAGCTCAACAGTGGAACCGAACGAGGAGTAGCGCACAACCGCGACACCGTTGGCGGCCTCGATGTCGTCGTCGAACGAGGGGTGCACCAACACCCCCATGCGGACATCGGCTTCGTCGATACCGCGACGGCTGCGCTCGAGCACGGCGTTGTCGTTGAAGAAGCTCGCATAAACCCGGCTGATCGCACGCAGCGCTCCCTTTTCGTCGGGTTCGGCGGGGTTGCAGGCGGAAGGCCCGACGACGTCGTCGTCGAGGTCGTCAGCAAGACAGCCCGAGTACGAGTCGTACAGGCCAGCCCCCGTGAACGATTCGCCATCTTCGGCGTTCGTCGAACTGCGGAAGCGCAACTTCTGCGTCGGCGAGAAACGCTCAGACAACGCCGACAAGACAGTGGTCGCCGTCGCCTCGGGCAAGCGCTCTGCTTTGATCGCGGTCCGCAAGGTGGCCATCTGCGCCGCGACGCGGCCGGCATTCAGTGGCGTTGCCAAACCTGTGAAGGCGGTCGTGATCGCCGATGCCACCGCAGGCTGAGCGCTGAAGGCGTTGTAGACATCAAACGTGAGCGCTGCCGCCGCCTGGGCGTTGTTGGGGATCGCGGCACGCAACACGCTATAGTTCGCGGCCTTACCACCAACGATGTTGCGGTCGGCGGGTTGCAGCGTGTCAACGTCGACGACGAGCTCGCCGGCTTCGATCGGCAACGTGATCTCCAGCGGCGCCAAGGCCCGCGCAGCAAGCAAGCGCTCGCGCTCGGTGGCAGACAACAGGTCACCGTCGAAGATCTCTGCGGCGCACCCCGACAAAAAGCGTGAGCGCGTTTGCACCAACACCTGCTGCCCCACGAGGGCCAGAGCTTCTGCTTGCTGCTCGGGATCGAGGATGGCAGCAAACGGAATCGAATACTGCGCCGCCAGAATCGCGACATGTGACGCCGGCGTCGACGCGGTCAGCGACAACACGCCAGCGACAAACGGGATCTCGGCGGGCACACCATCGGTCAGCAACACGTCGTCGGCGGTGAGCGTGCCGGCGTTGTAGGCGGCGGTGATCTCAGCACCGGGGACAAACACAAGGCGGCCGGCGGCCCAGCCCTTGGCGTAGCAAGCGCCATCGCCGTCGCCGAAGCGTGCGGGGTCGGCGAGCGGAAAACCAGCGGCGCTGAAGATGTCGGCGTCGACGTTCGCGCACGAGTTCTGCTCAAACGTGGGAACATAGAAAAAGCGCGTGCCCTCGGGAGCGTCGATGCTGTCTTTCACGAGCTCGAGCATCTGGACGGCTTGCGTGGGGTGCCAGGGGTCGTTGCGAACGAGCTGAATGCCGACCTCGTGGATGCTCTCGTCGGCGGGCAGCAGCACCGTCACGAGGATCGCTTGCTGACCGGCCTCGCGCAGCGCGACGTCGTTGAACGCATTGACGTCGAGGCCTGTGAACGGGTCGAGGTGGGCCACAGCGAACGGCCCGTGGAAGGGTTCGCGGTTGGTGTTTTGAAAGTAGACCTTCGACGGGTCCTTCACGATCACCACACCCTTGGCGTAGCGCGGCTGGCTGGTGACTTCGCTGTCGTCAACGTGGACAAACGCGTCGTCGTCGGTCGCGATGCGGTTCTTCCAGGCATCCGATGCTGTCACCTCCACAGGCTCAACATCGACGGGCCAGGTGAAGTCACCGCTGCGGCATTCACCTTCACCTTCACCTTCACCTTCACCTTCACCTTCTCCTTCTCCCTCTCCCTCTCCCTCGCCAGGGCCGGGGCAGGCTGTGGAACACATGAGCAGAGCGGCGAGGATCGTCGTGGTACGCATCGAGGAATCTTGTGCCCGACTCGATGCCATCGACCCATCCGTTGACCGTCGGCACAGCTCCCGCCCCCATCGGTCGGTCGTCCGATCAGCCGGTCAGGTCGCACAGGAATGCGCCGCCGACGTCCCTGACGACGACACGTAAATGTCATTCACGTGTCGATCCAGGGAGGTAATTGGAGTGTGCATGGGTTTCACGTTGATGGCGTTGCGGGCGGAACGACGGCGCTGACCCGGAGGGTGAAGTCGCCGATGTTCACGGTGTCGTTGGCCACGATCACGGACATGAGAAGTGCAGGCAGCAATGCCGCGCGTACAGCCGGTTTGCGCCGCGGCTACGACCTTGTGGAATGCGGCAGCTGCTCGCTTGAGGCAGCAATACCCGGCGGCGAGACGGCAAGGACGGTCTTGAGGGTTTCCAGGAGCGCATCGAGCCGGACAGGTTCGCGTCTCGTGCGCACCACACGCCGTTCCCTTTCCTTCAGCCTCCGGTCCCAGGGCGGGGGCTTGTCCCCCGCGTCTCGTGCGCACCACACGCCCTTCGCCCCTCCGGTCGTAGGCCGACCTGGCCAAAAAAAAAGATGCGCGACATCATCGCCGAGAACCCGCCGTGGCGAGCCAGGCCACCACCAACACCAAGGGCGGCGCCAGCGCTTGTATCTTCCAGCCGAGTCGAGCGTCGTTGTCGTGAGCGGTCCAACCAGGTGACTGCGGCGGCGGTGTCCAAGTGACCATCCAACCGGTGTGGCAGAGAGGTCCCCCTCCAAAAGGAGTCGACGGATCGGAAGACACACCAGCGCACAACGGTCGTCGGCAGCCTGCTACGCTGCACGCATGCGAATTCGGGTGAACTTCCCCGCCGGCACCGGTCATCTCGTCCTGCGCACCGACAAGAACTGGGAGACCGACGTCGACCCGATCGAGACCGACGCTGAAGGCGCGGTCTTTGAGGTCTCGTTGGAGCGCCCGACCTTGACGCTCAAGCCCTGCCTCCGTCGGGAAAAGGAGTTTCTGTGGTCGCGCGGGCACAACTACGTCCTCAATGCCCATGAGCCATTCCCGTCTCTCTATCCGTTCTTTGAAGGATCTGAGCACGGGAGGGTCTCGCCACTTTTGCCCGTTGTCAGCGATGGTGTCGCTCGATCGGCCCGCGTCTACACCCCGCCCGGCTACGACGAAAATCCGCTGCGCCGCTATCCCGTTGTCTACATGCAAGATGGCAAGAACCTCTTTTTTCCCGAAGAGGCCTTTGCTGGCACCGAGTGGCGCGTCGATGAGACGATGGACCGGCTCGATCAGATGAACGCGATCCGGAAGGCCATCGTCGTCGGCGTGCATCCGGCCGATCGGATGAAGGACTACACGCGCCCCGGCTACGAGTCCTATGGCCGCTTCCTCGTCGAGACGCTCAAGCCGACGATCGACGCGACCTATCGCACGCGCCCCGGCCGCGAAGACACCGTCGTCGTTGGTTCATCGCTTGGTGGCGTCGTGTCGCTCTATATGGTCTGGCACCATGCCGATGTTTTTGGTCGCGCCGCTTGTCTGTCGAGCACCTTTGGCGTCTTTGACGATCTGTTCTCACGCATCGCGAGTGAACCCCGCCGCGACATCCTGCTCTACCTCGACAGCGGCTGGCCGCGTGACAACTACGACGCCACCAATGCGATGCGGGATCTGCTCTTGGCGCGTGGCTTTCGCCTCGGCGTCGATCTCTTGCAGTTCTCAGCGCCCGAAGGGCTGCACAGCGAAGCATCGTGGGCGGCGCGTTTGCACATCCCATTTCAGTTTTTCTTTGGGCGGGCCTGGCTCGCCCAGCGCGGCGAGGTCTGGTGAGTGAGAGGTCTTCGAAGCGCCCGCCAAAAACGTGTGCGATGAGGGCTCGCTGTATCCGGCGAGTGGTGGACGACGTCATCGTCGATCGTCTCTATGATCTGACTCTCTATGAGCCGGTATCGTGGGTGGATGCTCCTCGCGGTGTGGACTGCCCGTGGCGCGTGCCGACCACCCTCCATCGTTGATGTCATCGTCGTCGATGAGACCGACAGCAGTGGCGAAGACGACTACGCCGTCGACCCTGGATCGGAGGTTGAGAAGGCGACGCGGCATCTGCCCCTCGTGCACGGCGCGCCGCGCCGAGGACACCGCCGCCCACCTCGTCGACCACGTCTTGCC
>CAJBHN010000108.1 GCA_903952805.1 uncultured Myxococcales bacterium
GGCAAATGGTTCTCCCTCTCCCTCTCCCTCTCCCTCTCCCTCGCCTTCTCCTTCTCCTTCGCCTTCGGAAACGCCGTCGCCACTCGCCGGGCAGCCCGAAAATGTAGCAGCCGCCAACGTCGCCGCCGCGGCCACCACAGTCGAAAGCACAGGCATACGCATGGGCGCATCCTAGCGCTCGGTGGCGCCACGTCGAGGGTTGGTGGGGAGATTGACTACAGGTGTATTGCAGCCCGCGGGCATGACAAGTTCCGCCCATGACCCACGTCGATAAAGAGTACCCGGTTCACATCCTGCTGGTGGAGGACGAGCCTGACCTGCGCGACACCATGCGCTACAATTTGAAGCGCCACGGCTACGTCGTCACCGACGTCGGCAATGGCCAGCAGGCCCTGGCCGTTTTGCATGGGGTCGGTGCTGACAACGGCGCCATCGACGTGGTCGTTTCCGATGTGATGATGCCGGTCCTCGACGGCATTGGCATGGCCCGCGCGATGCGTGCCGACCCTCGCACCCGCGAGCTGCCCCTGATGTTTTTGACGGCCAAGGGCGATGCCGCCGACCGCCTTGAGGGTTTCCGCGTCGGCGCCGACGACTATCTGACCAAGCCATTTGACCTCGAGGAACTGCTTGCCCGCGTGCAGGTCCAGGCCCGTCGAGCCCAGGTCGCCAGAAAGATGCGCCAGTTGATGCCCGTCGAGCGGACGGCGGCTCATACCGGCGACCTCTACGCCAAGGTCGCTGAATGGGAGCAGCGCTTTCCGTCGCTGGCGGCCATTCGTCAGGATGAGATCGTTGGCGCCTCGCCTCGCACCCTGGCCCTGCTGCGGGAGATTCTGGTACGTGCTCCCGGGAAGGACCCGGTGCTCATCGTCGGCGAGACAGGCACTGGCAAGACCGGTGTCGCCGAGGCTCTCCACCGCTTGGGGTCCCGGGCCGACAAACCCTTCCGTGTGGTCAACTGCGCTGAACTGGCCGCCGCCGACCAGGCGATCACCGCCGGCAAACTCTTTGGCTTCGGCAAGGGCTCGGGTCTCACCAACGTGTCCAAGGATGGTCAGCCCGGCCTGCTGGAGGACGTCGACGGCGGCACGCTGTTTTTTGACGAGATCCACCGCCTGCCGATGGACGCCCAGGCCATGTTGCTGTTGCCGATCGAGGGCCGGCCGTTTCATCCGGCCGTGGGCAAGGGCAATCCGCGCATCGTCGACATCAAATTCCTGTTCGCCACCAACGTCGACTTGAAAGCCGAGTCCGTCGCCAACCGCTTCCCGATGGACCTGTACCAGCGCCTCGCCCAAAGTCAGATCAAGGTGCCGGCGCTGCCCGAGCGCAAAGACGACATCCTGGTGCTCGCCGAGCATTTCCTCGATGAATGCAAGGAGGAGTTCGACCTGCAGCAAGCGAGCTTCGCGCCCAGCCTGCAGCGCAACCTCGTCGAGCGTCGCTACAGCGGCAACATTCGGGAGCTGCGCCACCTGGTGCGGGAAATCGCTCGCCGCGCCGCCTTCGAACTCGACACCATGCTCAGCCTCGACCACTTGCCCGACAGCGCCGGCGACGACGGCGTAGCCCCGGTTCCCGTGTTTCAGGCTCCGCCATCGATGGCCGCGCCCGCACCATTGATGTCCCCGCCGTCATTGCCAGCCAGCTCCGGCCCCGCCGTCGCGGCTGCCCATGATTCGCAGCGGCCCCTGCCGGCCGGCACCGACGACGACGGCAATGGCTTTTGGAACGAGATCGAGATGGATGAGCTGGTCGCCTTGCGCAAGCACCGCTTCCGCATCGCCGATGCCGAACGCGAGCTGGGCTTGAGCTCCAAATCCCGCACGCTGACCAATCACCTGCGTGGCTTGTGCTTCAAGGCTCTGGCCCATTCCATGGATGGCGAACGCGCCAACATTGTCGCTGCCGCCAAGCTGGTCGTCGGTCGCGAAGACGAAGCCCTCCTCGACCGCACGATCGAACGGGTCCAGAGCTACCTGGAGATGGTTGAAAAGCATGTCGTGGCCCACACCACCGATTTGCTGTTCAACAACCTGCCTCGCGACTACCGCAAGCATGTCGAGAGGGCCATTGAGGCCACCCGCGCAGCCAGTCGGCGTTGACCATGCGGTCTCGGCAAGAGGCACCACAGAAACGGGCTCGATGGCAAGCACCGAGCCCGCAGGCGCTGCGACATAGGCTGTCGCAGCACGTCGTCGCCGCGGCCACGCTCAGAGGTTGAACACCTGGATGAAGGTGCTCAGCAGTTCGGGATTGTTGGTCTTGACCGTGCCGTTCAAGAACTCGCTGACATCAGGGATGTAGTGGTCCTTGATGATGCGCGTGAAGGTTTTCGCATCGGTTTTGAAGACACAGTCAGCGCGTCCATCGAGTTTGTCGTTGACGACCAGGCACCGCTCCGGCGTGACCTGCACCGTCCACTTGGTCTCCTTGCCCTCGCCCAACGAGAAGTACCAGGTGACCGGCTCCTTCACTTCTTCGCGCTGAAATCGTTTCTCGAGGTCCAAGAAGATGTCGATCAGCACCTTGTTGGCGCCGCTGGCTTCGTCCTCGACCTTGACCGCACCGGCCCTGGGCGCGCGCCCCAGCACCTCGTCGAGGGCCTGTTCCAGGTGAAATGTGCGCTCGTCGCGCAGGGCCTCGATGGCCTTTTGCACCACCAGGGCTATCTTCTGACAAGCCGCCGATGTCCGCAGCCCTGCCGCCGACGTGGCTTCTTGCAGCGTCTTGGCGGATAGCGGTTCACCGATGCGGGCGCCTACCCGCCGGTTCTTGGGCATCAACGAACCACGCGGCATCGAGCGGTAGGTGCCGTCGACGTAGACCGGCAGGATGTCGACGTCATGTTTCAGCGCCAGCCAGGCCACGGCGGGGCGGAAGGCGCCGAGTTCGCCATTTTTGGTGCGCGTGCCCTCGGGGAAGATGAGCACCGTGGTGCCCGACTCCAACAGCGCACTCGCCTCGCGCATGGCTTCGCGGGCGTTGTCGCCGCGGTCGAGGGGCCGCAGGTTCGTGAAGTTTTCGAAGTAGGTCCGCCGCCATCGACCCTCGAAGAAGTA
>CAJBHN010000109.1 GCA_903952805.1 uncultured Myxococcales bacterium
GGGCTTCGCCGACGTCGAGGCCTGCGTCGAGGCCGGCGGCGACGCAGACCTCGACGACGACACCAGCGACGCCGGCAGCAGCGACGCCGTGGTCGACGTCCTCGTCGGCAGCACCTGGGTCCTTATCGATCAGGCCCCCTTTGTGGGCCCGCCCACGCCGCTGCGACTGCGCCGGGTGCCGTGCGGCCTTTGACGGCGCTGCCCGCCATCCCAGCGATCAGGGAGGCGAGCGCAGCGTCGCTCCGCCAACCGGCAGGCGTCACGAGGACGGGCGGCGGGCGCGGGGGCCGACCTGCGGTCCATCGAGGAGGGACGGGGCCTTGACCTCGACCACGCGGGCCCGGCGCTCGCTGCCGTCTTCGGCGATGCAGACGTCTGTGCCGTAGGCGTCGTCGAGAAACGGCAGGCGGGTGGCGAGGCGCCCCCACACGAGGACCTCTTTTTTGTCCGTGAAGGCCCGCCGCACGGCCAGGTAGCCCTCCTTGTCGAGCTCGATGAACACGCCGTAGACGCGGGCCTTGGGGTGCGACAGCGGCACGCGCAGCACCGCTCGCACAAAGCCGCGGGTGCGACGACGGCCGTCGGGCAGGATCTCGTCGAGCAGCACGCTGTCCTGGCCCTGGCGCACCCGTTTTTGCCGTTCGTCGTCGGGCAACACCAACACGGGCTCGGGCAACGACGCCGACAACGCGCTGTCGTCGAGGTCGGCGGCGGCGGGGTCGATGGCGGCGTTGACGATGGGCAGGCTCCGGCCCGCCTTCTTCGGCAACGACCGGGTCGCCGTCGGGGTCGACGGCGGCGCAGCGGATGGGGGCGACGGCGGCTTCTTCACGGGGGCAACGGGCTCCGGCGGCTCGGCGGCATCAGGGCTCTCTATCAACCGTAGTCCACGGCGGGTCGGTGGGCGACTTGTCCGACGTTCGGTCATGGCCCCTGCCCTTCTGTTGCGGTGTGCCAGCCGATACACTCGACGCCATGCCACCGTTTACGCCCAAGCTGCCGCGGTCGGTGGCGGAGTCGCTGAAGATCGTGAAGCCCGAGCCCTCGGTGCTGGTGAAGGCCCGCACCCACGAGGCCAGGGCTGAAAAGCTGCGCCAGCAGGAGGACGTGGCCACCCGCGAAAAGTTGGGCAAGCCCGACCCCCGGGACCGCAACAAGCCCCCCGACAAACATGCTCCCCAGGCCCCCAAGCCCCACCTGGAGTTCCTGGAACGCTGGGCCGTGTTGGAGGCGGCGCTGGGGCCGATCACCGAGAAGGCCACCAAGGAATACGACGCCAAGCTCGGCGAGACGCCCGGGCCCCATCAGGTGCTCGGGCACTTGATCGCAAACCTGCCCCGGCCCCGTCTGGACCTCTTGATGCGGGACCCGCGGCTGCCGGCGCTCAACGTGGCCTTTGGGCACAGACCCCTCCAAAAGGTGATCAGCGACAACGAGCTGCTGCAAGATCTCGGCGTCACCTGGCTCACCTTCGTCGACGCCAAGCGTGATCTCAAATTCCAGCTCGGCCTCAACAGCTATCGCTCCGCCCAGGCCATCGCCCTGTACCTGACCGTCATCCGCGCCGCCGTCGACCCGAAGGTCAGAAAGACCGCCAACTTCGTCAGCGACGTCGAAATTCTGGACATCGCCAAAGATCTGCTCCGCGAAGTCACCACCCACATCATCGACGAGCTGCAGGGGGCCCACGACTCCTTCTTCGCCGTCGGTGATCGCAAGGCCGTCGGCGAGCAGTTCCGCACCGACAAAGCCAAGGCCTCAGGTCGCACCGTCCCCGACGCCAACGCCCCCAAGGGCCAACCGACCTTGAAGGGCCCGCCACCACCGGGCAGCAGACCCACTCCCGGCGCCCGCAAGATGTGACGACGTCGAAGAGCACATTGGTATGATCCCGACATGAGCAGCTCGCCAGACATCGTCGTGGCCTTCGACCTCGGCGGCGTCGTCGTCGACGTCGACCTGTCGGTGCTGTTGGCGCTCGGCACCAAAGACCGCGTCGACGCGGCCTTCTTTGGTCACGACCGTCATGAACGGCTGAGCGTGGGCGGCTTGAGCGGCGCCGCCTTCTGCGCCGAAGTCGGCGCCGATCTCGACCTCAGCGCCGACGACGTGGCCGACTGCTGGCGTCGGGTGGTGCGCTTTTCACCCGGAGGGCTCGAACTCATCGAGGCCACGGCGCGGCGGCAGCCGGTGGCCATCTGGTCCAATACCGATCCCCTGCATTGGAGCGTGCTGGGCCCCGAGTTGACGTCGCTGGCCACGGCGGTGTCGCCGTCGTTTCTGGTGGGCCACATGAAACCCGCCGCCGCCTACTTTACTCGCGCCTGCGCCGACCTCGGGGTCCAACGTCGTCAGGTCTTGTTCATCGACGACCGCGCCGACAACGTCGACGCCGCCCGCGACGTCGGCATCAACGCGGTCGTCGTCCGCGGCGTTGACGCCGCCCGCGCGGCCATCGCTGCGCTGCGCTGACCTGCGCTGACCTGCGCTGA
>CAJBHN010000110.1 GCA_903952805.1 uncultured Myxococcales bacterium
CACCGTGCTGCCGTCGCCACGGGCAAACGACATGAGTTCCTTGATCATGGTGCTCATCTGGTCGGTGCTCCTCAACACCACCTCGGCGTGGGCCTCTCGCTCCACGGCGTTGTCCTCGGTGGCCATCAACTGCACGTAGCCTGAGATGACGGTCATCGGCGTCTTGAAGTCGTGGACGATGCCGGCCAACATCCGACCCATGGCTTCCAGCTGCTGCTTCTCGCGGGCCTTTTCTCGTCGCTCTTGATCAAGCACCGCGATGGCCAGCCGGCTCGCCAACAGCAGCATCAAGCGCTCGTCGTCCGCGGAGAAGGGCTGGGCCCCACACGGTGCTGGCAGGGGCAGTCCACGGGCGCGCACAGCGGTCAGGACCCCAAAAACGCGCTCGACACCGTTGACGCTGGCGACCAGTGGCACACTCAGCAGGGGGCCGGTGCAAAGCGATGTCGACATGGACGCCATGTGAACGTGACGAGCATCACTGACGGCGTCAGCGACGCGGACAGGCAGATGGGTCTCGAGGCAGACCCCCGCCAGCCCGGTGTCGGTGGCGATGGCGCGCCCCAGGAGTTGGTCGTGACCCAGACCAGCGGCAGCGCGGTAGATCAGGGCCGACGTGCGGTCGTCAACGAGGGCGATGGATGCGCCGTCGCTGCTGACGAGTTCCTGCACGCGCCGGGTAATGATCCACAGGGCCTCCCCGACCCCGTCAGCGACGACCAGGGCCCGATCAAGCTCGACCAGCAGGTCGAGTTCCTGCACACGCCGATCGAGGATTGCTTTTTGATGCTGCTGCTCTTCAAAGGTCCGAGCCCGCTCAACCGCGAGAGCGATTTCATCGCTGATGGCCTCCAGCAGCGCTTCGTCATCGTCGTCAAACGCTGCGCCGCCGTTTTTGTTGAGAGCCTCGACGACACCTTTGACGATGCCTCCCTCAATGAGGGGCACCGCCAACAACGACGTGGTGCGAAAGCCGGTGCGCTCGTCGTTGGCACGATGGAAGCGCGGATCTTGCCAAGCATCATCGATTCGCAGCGACCGCCGGTCAGCCGCCACCGCACCCGCGATGCCCTCGCGCGGTGGCAGGCGAATGGGCGGTGAATCGCCCACCATGACCAGAGAGGCAATGCCGCCGTCCTCGTCAATGACAAATAGGCTGGCCCGCTCGCAGTCCAACAGCGCACAGACCCGTTCAATAATGGCGGCAAGCACCGACGGAAAATCGAGGCGAGCGCCAACGGCGGTGGCAATGTCGCGCACCGCAGTGAGGTGGTGGCGGTCGTGGCGATGGGCAGCGTCAGCAAAGGGCATGGCAGATAGTACCTGGATTTTTCAGGTCCAGCAGCCTTCGAGCACGGGTCATACGTTGCCAGCTGGAGTTGCTCCGCGTCATGGTGGCATCATGCGGATTCGCGTTTTACTGGCAGCACTGACGACGATGTGGATGGCTGGCACCCTCCGAGCCGAAGAGCCAACGGTGGCCGAAACCGGCGCCAGCGCCGTCGTCGACGAAGGCGCTCTGCTGGAGGCCTGCGGGGCGCTGCTGGTGTCGACGCTTGAACCAGCCCGCGTGGCCATCGTCGTCGTTGATGCGCTCGAAGTACGTCGCACCGCCATTGAGCGCAGCCTGGTCCGGGTCATGCGCGATCGTGGACGGGAGGACATCGTCACGCCGGCGCTGGTGCGGGCACGATTGGGCGACGCCGCTGAGCGCCTGCAAGCGGGTGGATCGGCGGCCACGGGTCTTGGTGCCGACCACGTCATCATCGCCGACGTCGTCAACGAGGGGAGTACGGCCGTGCTGTCGCTGCGCTTGATCAGGAGCGAGAGTGGCGAGGTGCTGGCGACGCAACGGGTCCCCCTGCTCGCCACCGGTTCCGCGTCGTCGGCCCGGGCGCAAGATGTACGTGTCGCCGCCGCCGACCTCGCCGACCTCGTCGCCGAGGCCGTCGAGCGCAGCGGGGCCGCCCCCCGCAGCCATCGCATCGCCGTGCCGCCGATCACAGCCGTCGGCGCCGCCGCCGCGGCCCGCCTCGACCGCTTTGTGCAGGCCGAGCTGTTGACGGCCCTGCGCGAGCGGGGCTTTCTCGTCGTGGAGCGGGCTCAACTCCAATCCGCGATGGACCAGTTGGCCCTGCAGCAGCTCACCGACGGCGACAACGTTGGCGCCGTTGGCAAGGCCGTCGGCGCCCAAAGCCTGGCGCTGGTGCAGCTCACCGAAGCCGCCGACACGTTCTTGGTGAGCGTGCGCGTCGTCGCCGTCGACACGGGCGTGGTCCTGGGCGCCGCACGGGCAACCATGAAGCGCGACAACGTCGTCAGCCTGGCCGCCGTCGAGACCCGCACCGCTTCGGAGGCTGCGATCCGCTCGGCGCTCGCCCCAGGCTGGGGACAGGCCTACAACGGCGACGCCACCAAAGCCGTCGTCTTCGGCGTCGGCACCTACAGCGCGCTGTTGACCACGGTGGCCCTCGGCGTCGGCGCGG
>CAJBHN010000111.1 GCA_903952805.1 uncultured Myxococcales bacterium
CCGCCCGCCTCGAAGGCCGCCACCCGCTCCTTCACCCGCCGCTCGACGACGAAGAACAGGCCGCTGAAGACCAGGCCCATCACCACCATGCCGATGATGGCGGGGCTGCTCCACAGCATGCCGACGTCCCCGGGGCGCAGTTCGAGCTTGGCCAACGAGGCTGCGATCAACAGGGGCACAATGGCGCCAGCAAAGACGACGGCACCCACGACGTCGATGGCTGGTCTGGGTCCAGTGCGGTCGGGCGCGAGGGCAGGCATTTTGGCGGCGATGACAGCCAGAGCGAGGGCGCCGACAGGAATGTTGATGAAGAAACACCAATGCCAACCGAGGGTATCGGTGATGAAGCCACCCACCAGAGGTCCCGCCACCGACGACAAACCAAAGACGGCGCCAAACAAACCCGCATAACGACCTCGGTCGCGGGGCGCAAAGATGTCGCCGATGACCGCGAAGGCCGTCGTGAATAACGACGCCGAACCCAAGCCCTGGATGACGCGGGAAGCGATGAGTTGCGTGGTCGTCGTCGACAGCCCGCACAAGATCGACCCCACCAGGAAAATCGTGATGCCGATGACCAGGATGCGCCGTCGACCAAACAGGTCCGACAGTTTCCCCCACACCGGCGTCATCACCGCCGACGCCACCAGGTACGACGTCGTCAGCCAGGCATACAGGGCGGGTTCGATGTGCAGGTCTCGCTGAATGGCGGGCCCGGCGGTCGACACGATGGTCTGGTCGAGGGCCGCCAGCAGCATGCCAAGCAGCGTGCCGACGAGCGTAAAGATTTTCTGTCGGCGAGGCAGCTGCGTGTAGTCGGACAAAGGCTTGCCTCACCTGGGTGACTGTTTTTTCGCCGGTTGGCGAGCACGCGGGGCATGCTTCGGTCGTCCCCAATGATCAAATGGTCTTTGGCCACGGCGTCATCGGTGGATGCCGACGTCGCCGCCTGGTGGCCTCATCAGCGGCAGCGGCCCCGCGCCAGATCGATGACCTCGTCGTTTGTGCTCAGCAAGGCGCTCGTCCAGCCGTCGGTTCCCAGACGCAGCACCAGCACGCCGTCGCGATCATTGCGCAGGGTCATGGAGTGCTGTCGGGCGCTGACGATTGGATAGCGCGACTTGCCGCCGAGGCCAGCGACGATGCTGGCGATGCCGCTTTTGGCTGCGACCTTGCCGTCGGCGTCGAGGGCTGGAAACCGCTCATAGGTATGGTCGTGGCCCGAGACCACGAGGTCCACGGCGCCGTCGTCGAGGAGGCGCCACAGGGGGATCATCTGCTTCTCGTCGCCATGGGGCCCCGAGGTGAAGCGCGGATGGTGGGCGATGGCTACGGTGCAGCGCTGCTTGGCCGCTTTCTGCTGGCGAAGTTCCTCTTTCAACCAGGCGTACTGCGCCCCCTTGGCGGTACAGTCGACCTTGTCGCAGTTACTGTCGAGCACGACGACGCGCCATTGCACGGGGTGCCCGTCGGCATCGAGGCCCTTGACGTCGGCGGCGTACCACAGCGGCCCGGTTTGGGAGAATCGTCCAGCGAAGGTGCCGCGCATGCCAGCACTGTTGGGTGTGCGCGCGTCGTGATTGCCCACCGCGGGCAGCGTGCGGCTCTTGAACCGCCCCCACGTTGGCTCGTAGCAGCGCCGGTACTGGTCGGGCGAACCGTCGGGGTAGACGTTGTCGCCGGCGGTGAACGCCACGGCATTGTCACTCGCCGCCAGGACGCGCTCGACGAGCACGGCGGTGGCTTCGTCGCCCTGGCTGTCGCAGTCGGCAATATCGCCGGAACCGACGAGGATGGCCTCCTCACGCGAGCTTGGCCGCAGGGCCGCGGGCAGATCCTGCGACGTCGCTGATGACGTCGGAGGTCCGGTGAGAAGCTGCATGATCAACGTCGACGACAACACGGACAGCATCGATATCATCAGCGGCTCCGGCTCGACGCCGCCTTGGCGGGCGGTTTGCGGGTGGTGGCTGGGACCGAGGGGGCATTGGTCATGGCTTGCACTGCGGCCAGCCCTTCGAGGGCGGTGATGGCACGCTCCCGCAATCCGGGCTTCTTGCTGCGCGTCGGAGTCAACCAGGGCTCACCACAGAGGATTTCCATGGCGTCCTCGACGGTGTCGATGATCGTGACCTTGAAGCGGCCGGCGATACAAGCGTCGACGACCTCTTCTTCGAGCATCAGGTCGCGGGCATTGCTGCGGGGGATCATGACCTCGAAGGACTCTTTGCCCTCGGGGTCTCGTGCCTGACACACGCGGAAGAAGCCCTCGATCTTCTCGTTCACACCGCCGACAGCCTGGGCATTGCCGAGCTGGTCGATCGATCCGGTCATGGCGATGTTTTGGCGCAGGGGCACACCCGTCAGCGCGGACAACAGGGCGCAGGTCTCGGCCAGCGACGCACTGTCGCCGTCAATGTCGGAGTACGACTGCTCCATGCACAGCGTTGCTTGCAGGCACAGGGGGGCGTCGCGGCCGAATCGGTCCAGCAAGATGCCCTTGAGGATCAAGGTGCCCTTGGTGTGGATGGGACCTCCCAGTTCGGTCTCGCGTTCGATGTCGACGATCTCGCCTTTGCCAGCGCCGACGCGGCACGTGATGCGGACCGGCATGCCGAAGGCGTAGCTGCCGAGGTCGATAACGGTCAGGCCGTTGACCTGGCCGACGACGCTGCCGCTGGTGTGGATGCTGATGCGACGCTGGGCGATGTCCTCGCGCATCTTCAGCTCGATGAAGCCTTCGCGTTCAGCGCGGGCCAGCAGTGCATGCTTCACGTGGCCGCGAGCAACCTCCTTGGCTCCCTCTTTTTGGGCATAAAACGACGCCTCGCGGACGAGGTCGGCGATCTCGCCAAAGCGGGTGGTGAGCTTCTCCTGGTCGTCACACAGGCGCGCTGCGTGCTCCAGGACCCGACCAGCACCGTCGAGCGACAGGGGGAGAAGGTTTTCCTCGTGGGACAGGCCCGACAAGAAGCGCATGTAGTGCCGCAGTCGCTCGGTGTTCTTCGTCATCTCGGTCTCGAAGTCGACCTTGACCTTGAAGAGTTTGCTGAAGTCGGGATCACCGCGCGACAGCGAGTAATAGAGTTCCGGCGTCCCCACGAGGACTGGGGACTGAATACCGGATGA
>CAJBHN010000112.1 GCA_903952805.1 uncultured Myxococcales bacterium
CGGCTCGGCGGGTGGTTCAGCGCCATCACTGGTCGACGCTGGCCGGGGAACTACCTTGTCGCGCAGGCGGCTCGTCGGCGCGAAGAGGCCATGCCGTGCATTCATTCATCACCTGGCGGTGATGAAGCGCGTATCGCCTGCAGGGCAGCGAAGACCCCATGCCAGTGCTGGAGTCGCTGTTGCAGCAGACGGTCGATGTCATGCAGCGCAACTTCAAGGGCTGGAGCGTCATCACCACCGACCCCGACCACATCGCGTGGCCCGAGGAGTTGCTGACCCCCCGCATGACCTACGTGTCGGTGGCGGCAGGGACCCGGCTGCAAAAGGGCAGCCCCTGGGCAACCACCGCCGTCCTCATCGTGGCCTTCATCGACAAGGGCATCGTGGCCGACAGAGCAGACGTGCCGACAGCCGTGGTGCTGCCGGCGCGCTGACCCACCGGGCGCAGGAGGGACATCGGGCTGCTATTCTTGTCCGATGTACCGCCGTCGAGGTCTGCGCCTGGTCAAGCGACAGCGACGCCGCCCCCGTCTGCGCGCCGGTCGTGACCAATCGCCACGGATGGACCGCCAGCGTCAACGTTGCCGACCGCGAAGGCCTCCGATTCACCGTGCGCGCCAGCCGCTTCGACGCCCGCAGCGCCGCCCCCGCCGCCCTCGCCGCCGGCCTGGGCGTCACCGCCGTGGGCTGCGTCGTCGGCGCCCTCGCCGCCGGCAGCGTGGCCGCCTCCGTCGACACCAACGTCGTCGCTGGCGCCACCCTCAGCAGCGACGTCGGCGCCGTGGCCACCAACCTCGCCGTCGCGTTGTGGCTCGCAGCGGGGAGCGCCGCCGTGCTGGGCGGCATGGCCACCGCCGTCGCCATCGTCGACGCCGGCGTCGTCGAGGAGCTGAGCCCGGCGGTGGTCAGCGCCACCGAATCACCACGCTGATCGAAACACCCTAGCTGGCGTCGACGGGCACCATCACCGAGAAGCGGGCGCCACCAGCGCCGTCGCAGATGAGCTCACCGCGCAGCTGGCGTACGAGGGAACGCACCACCTGCAAGCCGAGACCGGTCCCCTTGTGGGGATCAAAACCAGCGGCGAAGCCAGGACCAGCGTCGGTCACCGACACCCGAATGAAGTCGCCCTCAACGCTGACCCCCACCTCGATGTCGCGATCATCACCGAGGCGGTCGGACGCGCTGCGCTGACCGGCCGGGCGGACGCCATATTTGAGGGCGTTGGTGATGAACTCGTTGAGGATCAGGCCAAGCGGCACCGCGGTGCCGATGTTCACCGGACACGCCGAGGTCAACACGACCACCCGCGCGCTCGGGGCGATTTGCCTGAGCGAGTCGGCCAGGGCACGGCTATAGGCGCCGAAGTCGATGCGTTCGAGGCCGTTCACGCCGTAGAGCTGCTCGTGAATCAGGGCCATCGAGCGGACGCGGTAGACGCTCTCATCCAGCAGCGCCCTGGTGCTCTCATCGGGCAT
Source organism: uncultured Myxococcales bacterium (assembly GCA_903952805.1). Taxonomy (GTDB): domain Bacteria; phylum Myxococcota; class UBA727; order UBA727; family VGSZ01; genus VGSZ01. Next base: position 1,479 of record CAJBHN010000112.1, read on the forward strand.
CTGGTCCCGCTGCAGGTTGAGCAGGCTCGAGATGATCTGCAGGTTGTTTTTGACGCGATGGTGAATCTCGCGCAGCAACACCTCGCGCTCGCGCACCCGCTCTTGCAGCGCCAGGGCCGTGTCGTAGCCGCGGATCAAGCCGGTGATCGAGGCCCGGATGCGGTGGGGCTGAACGTCGTCCTTTCGCCAATAATCGCTGATGCGAAAGTCCTGCAGGATCTTGGCCTCGGGGAAGGCCCCCGGTTGCCCGGTGCGCACCACAATCGGCGTCACCTCATGACGCGGGTCCGTCCGCATCTCGCGCACCAGGTCGAGCCCGGCGTGCTCGGACTCCATCACGACGTCGAGGATGGCGACGGCGAACTGCTCCTCGGCCAGCTTCGCGCGGGCGTCGACACAATTGCTGCACAACACCAGCCGCAAGGGCCGCCCTTCGACCTGAACGCGGCCGAGCATCAGCGTCGACAGTCGCAGCACCGCCTCGTCATCGTCGACGACCAGCACCGGCCAGGGCGCCAGCATCATGAAGCCATCGGCAGCAGCAGGGTCCAGCGGACGCCGGCGCCGGGTTTGGTCTCCAGCAGCAGCGCCCCGCCGAGCTCAGACTCGGTGACGTGACGGGCGACGAACAGGCCCAGACCGCTCGATTTGCCGCGGGCGGTGGTGAAAAACGGGTCGGCACAGCGGGCGGCGACGTCCTCGCTCATGCCGACGCCATGGTCGACAAAGAGCAGCTCAGCCCGGTTGGAGTGCAGCAGCGAGCCGCCAATGGTGATGTCGAGGGTGCCGCCGTCGGGGCCATAGGCATGGGTCGCGGCGTTGGTGATCAGGTTGGTCACCACCTGCACCAGGCGCACCTTTGCACACCGAACCAACAAGGCACCGGGATAGATGGAGTTCACCTGCACCGTGAGCTTGGCGGCGGTCAGCACGGGCCCAAGGCTCTTGACCGTGTTGGTGACGAGCTCGAGGACATCGTTGGTCTCGACGTCCTGCGTGGCCTGGTCCATCACCGAGGCGTGGAACGAGCGCAGCAGCGTCAAGCCGCGCTCCAGGTTGTCCTGCACCAGCGCCAGCGTCTCGGTGAAACGGTCGGCGTCGGGAGCCAGCATGATCTCCTCGCCGAGCAGCTGGCTCGCCGTGCGCGCAACGCCCAGCGGCGTGTTGAGCTCGTGGGCCATCCCCGCCGTCAGCGCCAACAAGCCATGGTGCCGGCGGCGTTCGCTTTCACGCAGGGCTTCATCGTGACGTGAGCGCTCAATGGCAATCGCCGCCAGGTTGGTGAAGTGGTCGACAAGGGCGAGGTCTTCTTCCGACGGATTGCGGGTGTCTGGGTAGTACATGCCAAACACGCCAAGCAGACTGCCGTCGGCCGGGCTCAGCAGCGGCGTCGACCAGGCCGAGCGAATGTTGTAGACGGCGGCGAATTCACGAAACGCGACCCACACTGGATCGGTGTTGACGTCGAAGCTCACCACCCGGGACTTTTGAAACGCCGCGGTACCGCAGCTGCCGGCCATCGGACCTGGCACCAAGCCGTCGACGGTGTCGGCGAAGGCGTCTGGCAAGCGAGCGTGTCCGCCACGGCGGAGCTTGCCCGTCGAAGCCTCGAACCACAGAATCGACGCCTGCATGTCGGGCGTACACACCTCGGCGTAGTGGGCGATGCTCGACAGCGTTTTTCGCAGCGACGCCCCTTCGGCCAGCAGCGACAGCACCGCCCGCTGCCCCTGAAGAAGCTGCTCGGTCGCGGTGTTGCTCGTGGCGGTGCTCATCTGATGCTCCTGGATGAGTGCATCGGTCTAGGGAAGCAGCATTGATGAAGCAAACGACACGTCGATGCCCGCGCGCGGCATGACGAAACGGCGAGTGGCGGCGCAGCGCGTTTTCACGACGCCGCGACCACGATGCCTGTGTCAATGCGCACTACAGCTTGGCAGCGATGTGTCGCAGGTCACTCGAGAAAAAGGGCTTCACCGTTCGGGCGACCATGCCAACCAGCGTCGAGTGGCCCTGTGTTGAACCACGACGACGGTGTTGGCGCCGATCACGAGAGCTTCACCGGTCGGGCGGGAATGCCAAACAGCGTCGAGTGCGGTGGCTCATCTTTGACGACGACGGTGTTGGCGCCGATGACGGTGTCGTGGCCGACGGTGACGTTGCCCAGGATGCAGGCGCCGGCGCCGATGTCGACGCGGTCTTCGATGGTTGGTTTGGCCCGCAGCTCATCGCGCGACAACACGCCCATCGTGGTGTTCTGACGGATGTGGACGTCGTCGCCAATCGAGCGGGCGCCCAACACCATGCCGCCGTGGTGCCACAGCCGCACCCGCCGACCAAGCTTGACGGTATAGGCGAGGTCGATGCCGAGGCCGAGGTCGACGGCCTTCTCGAGCACCTTGTAGGCCACGGTCAGCGGCGCGCGCACGAGCTTGGGCTGGTCCATGCGCCAATTGCCAAAGCGATGCACGGCGATGGCGAGGAAGCCCGGCTGCAGCGGATCGTTGTCGTGGGTCTTCAGGTCTTCGGCCAGCAGCGCCAGCAAGAACAAGCCCTTGGGGTTTTCGTTGGTGGCGCCAGTCGGCAGCGGCGGTGGCGCAGAGCGCGGCGGTCCATGCCCCACCGACGACCGAGGCGGCGACCGACCATCGTTGTGGACGTCGTTGTGGACATCGTTGTGGACCTCATTGCGAACATCGTGGCGAACATCGTGGCGAACATCGTTGCGAACATCGTTGCGAACATCGTGGCGAACATCGTTGCGAACGTCGTTCTGGACATCGTCGTGAGCACCGTCGCGAACGTCGTCCTGGACATCGCCGTGAGCACCGTCGCGAACGCTTTTGTCATTGCCCATGGTTTCTCCCCCGTCGTGGTCCACCCACCGTGTGGAGGGTAGACGCGGGTGTCACGGTGGAAAGGGTTGTTGCTGTCGAGGGCTCGCGATCGCGCCAGACCAACAGCACACGGTGGCCGACAGCGACCAGACCCAGCGCGCCGGTCATCGCTGCCATCGGCAGCACCGCTGTCGGCCACAGCACGATCGCCAGCACCGTGAGCAACTGGGCCGCCATCGTCACCTTGCCGCTCCAGCGGGCACGAAAGTCATGGCGATGAAAGGCCTCGGCGCCAGCCAGCAGGCGAAACGCCACCGTGAGCACTGCAGTAGCGATGTCTCGCACCAGCACCAGCGCCAGCACGCCCAGACCAACGCCGTGGGTCACGACGACGACGGTGGCGGTGCTGAGGACAAAGACTTTGTCGCAGACGGGATCGAGCCAGGCGCCGATGTTGGCCGTGCCGATGGCGGTGGGGTGATGGCGTCGTCGGCCGACCACGCCGTCGAGGAAATCACTGATGCCGGCGACGGCGACCACGACGGCCACAAACAGGATATCCGCAGGCCGCCACCACACCAGCAGCGCGAGGGGAATGCGTACCAGCGACAACAGGTGGGCTGGATCGGTGACGATGGTGCGCAGCAGCGACCGTGGCTTTGTGTCCATGTCCATGGTGCCCCCGCCTCTCGTGACTCGTCGAGTCTACCGGGCAGTGGTCCATCAGGTCGGAGGCCATTTGACCCACTGCCCGCAGCGTGCGGTGGGTGTGGAACAGAGCGACCACGATGTCGTCGCAGCTCAGAGGCGGGCGTGGCCCAGGCGATTGCGCGCCACCGCCACCGCCATCATCAGCGTCGCGGCCACCGCCGACACCAACAGCAGCAGAAAGACGCCCGAGAGGTCGCCGCCACTGCCGTCGTAGAGACGACCGATGACAAGTTCCTGCACGATGGGTCCCATGGAGCCGATGCCGCTGATGAGGCCTGCCGCCAGGGTCGCTCCGCGACGGTTGCCGATGTCCATGGCGCCGGCGCCGGTGAGCAGCGCGTCGGGGCCGTAGAGGGCGAAGCCGGCGACGGCGATGCAGACGGCAAAGACCGTGACCGACACAGCACCGAAGGTGTAGAGCACCACGCACGACGCCAGCAGCAGCCCCGTCATCATCAGGCTCACGCCGGCGCGGCGGCTGTTGAAGAAGCGGTCCGACAACCAGCCCGTCAAGATGACGCCGGGGATGCCGCAGACATCAAACAACGTCGAGATGTAGCCAGCGTCGTCGCCCTTGAGGCCGTAGTTCTTGGCCAGAAAGAACGGCGCCCACGACCACAGCGCATAGCGGATCAACTTCAAGAAGAAGTAGTAGACGCCCACGACGACAATGTTGATGACGACTTCGCGGTCCCATCCAAGGCCGGTGGGGGCGGGAGCGTCGCCGGGCCCACGGGGGACTTCGTCGTCGTCGAGGACCGAAGGCAGGCCGACGTCGTGTGGTCCATTGCGTTGGTTGGTGAGCACGATCAGCCACACCGCAAAGAGGGAGGCCGCGCCGGCAAACAGCGACGCCCGCCAGCCGTAGCCACCCAACACCCAGGCCGCCATCGCATTGGCGACGACGCCGCCGGCCTGGAAGTTCGTCGTCCACAGCCCCATGACGGTGCCGCGCTCCTGGCGATTGAACCAGGCCGCCATGGTGCCGATGTTGGCCGACCAGCCCGTGGCCTGGGCGACGCCGTTGATGGTCATGAGCACGAAGAAGGCGCCGGCGCTGCTGGACACACCAAAGCCGACGTTGGCGGCAATGGAGACGCCCATGCCGGTCAACAGCATCACGCGTGGTCCAAAGCGGTTGCCAGCGGCGCCGGCGGCGAATTGGGCCATGGCGTAGGCGACCAGATACAGCGCGCCGATGGTGCCCAGGGTGGCGGCGTCAAAGCCCAGCTCGTCGGCGAGGCGGCCCTTGGCGAGGTAGAAGGGACGACGGCAGAAGTAGTAGCCGGCGTAACAGAGCCAGGTGGCCACAAACACGCGCGCCCGCCACAGCCGCAAGCGCTTCTTCACATCGTCGGAGGCAGCGACCATGCGCGACGCTACGGCCCCGTCGCCGCCAGCGCCAGTGGCTTCACCGTCGTGAACGAGGTCGTGGGCGGGGTGCCGTGCTCGTGCGGATCAAGGCCGGGGATCAAGGAGCAGCAGGTGGTCGTCGGCGAGGGCGGCCCGGCGGTTGTCGCCGCTGGTGGCGACGGCGACGCCGACGTGGGCGGCGGCCAACAGCTCCTGGTCCGTCGACAACACCGAGTCGCCAAAGGCCAGCAAGGGCCTCGCGCGCAGCGCCGCCAACGCCACGGCGGCCTTGCCCGGTCCGTAGGTCGAGTGGTGCAGGCGGGCCACGGTGACGCCGTCGACGACGACTGGCTCCATGCCAAGCACCCGGGCTGGATCGATGCCGAGGCGGCGGGCACCGGGGACGACCAGAGCCCGATGGCTGGCCGACGCAATCCACACCTCGACGCCGCGCTCGATCAATCCCGTCACCACCCGCTGCATGTCGCCATAGATGCGCTCGGCGAAGCCCGTCGCAAACAAGCGTTCGCCGTGGGCTTCGATGTCGTTGGGGGTGCGGCCGGCGTAGACCCAGGCCTGCATCGCGTAGAGGTCAGCCTTCCAGCCAGACGGGGGCAGCCCCCGCGCCATCGCCGTCGACGTCAACTGCCCCGAAGCCGCCGCCGCCATCACTTCGGTGACGCCCCGGGTCGGGTCGTCGTCGAGCCGCAGATCCCAGTCGCTCGCCCAGGCCCGCACGGGCCCCCGCCAGGTGGCGTCGTCGATGAGGCCGGCGGCGGCGGCGGCGGCGAAGGCGGCGTCACCGATGTCGGCGGCCCACAGACAATGGTCGGCGTCAAAGACGGCGGCCCGCACCACATCGGGCGGCAGGGCCGCGTCGGGCGACAGCGCCGGCAGAGACCAGAGTTCGTCGATGCTGCTGAGGAGGCGGCCCATGGCGACGTCGTAGCGCAACGGGGCAATGATGCGAGGCCCCGACCGATACAGGGTCATGTCGCTGGGGCCCGTCTCCGCCTCGCGCACCCGGTCTGGACGGTCCGACCGTGGGGACGACGAGGTGCTGTGGCCCTTCGCTGCGCGGCGCTCACACGCGGTTTAGGCCTTTCTCGATCGGCACGTGACGGCGTTTTCGGCCGCCGGCGGCTGCTTCGACACCGTTTTTGATCCCCGTCA
>CAJBHN010000113.1 GCA_903952805.1 uncultured Myxococcales bacterium
AGCCGTCTGCTCTCCCCCCACAGCCGACGCATCCTCATCACCGGTGACGCGACCCTTGATGTGCTGACCCAGGCCATCAATGAGAGCCACATCCACAACTTCTTTCCCAAACCGCTGCAGAGCGCCGCGCTCGTCCAGGCGCTGACGGAGATCTTCGACGCCGTCCGCATGCGGCAACGAAACGCCGAAGCGGTGCTCGAGCCCACCCAGGAGCGGACCGACACCGTGCAAGGCGATGAGCTGCTCGGTGCTGCCCTTGGAGCGGCCACGGCTCTCGGTCTCCCTTGGGACAAGCCCTGATCCGACCCGGCCCCGGGCCCCCGCGTCGCAGGCCGGCTGCCCACGCCGTCGACGTCGTCAGCCAGGCTCAGATGGTGCTGCGCTGCAGCTCCACCAGGGCGGCGTAGCGGCCGTTGTGGCCCATGAGTTCAGCGTGGGTGCCCTCTTCCAGCACGCGACCGTCGTGCATCAGCACGATGCGATCGCAACGCTCGATGGTGCTCAGCCGGTGCGCGACAATGACCGCGGTGCGGCCGGCGATGAGTTCTTCCTGCGCTTTCTGCAGGCGACGCTCGGTCTCACGGTCCACCGACGCGGTCGCCTCATCGAGAATCACGATGGGTGGATTGGCGACCAGGGCCCTGGTGAGCGCCAGCAATTGACGCTCGCCGAGGGAGAGGTTCTGGCCCCGTTCGTTGACGCGGCCGGCCAGCCCGCCGTGGCGTTCAATGACGTCATCGGCGCAACAGGCTTTGGCCGCCTGCATGAGGCGCTCGGGGCTGGCGTCGGGAGCGCCGAAGCACAGGTTCTCCTGGATGGTGCCCTGAAACAGGAAGGTCTCCTGCGGCACCGCGGTGGTCAGTCGACGCAAGGCGCGGGGGTCCATCTCGCGGATATCCACGTCGTCGATCGTGATCTGACCGCCGGTGACGTCGTACAAGCGAGGCACGAGTTTCACGACGGTGGATTTGCCGGTCCCCGTATGCCCCACCAGCGCCACGCGCTCCCCCTTCTTCACCGTCAGGCTCAACCCCTTCAAGACCGGCGGACCATCGCCATAGCGAAAGCTGACGTCGTTGAAGCGCAAGGCATGCTCAAAGACCGCCGGCCTGGGTGACGTCGGCGCCAGGATGGTCTCGGGCTCGGTGTCGAGAGAAACGATGCGATCGGCCGCCACCAGCGCCGACTGAATCATCGTCGTCTTGTTCGACAGTTCGCGGATGGGCATGAAGAAACGGCCCAGCGCGTCAATAAAGGCCACGAGCACCCCGAGGGAGAGCACCCCATCGATCGTCACGCCGGCGACCCCGATGATGCTGGCGGCCGTCAAGGTGATGGCGACGGCGATGGTGCTGGCGGCATCGACGAACGCGTAGATGCCGGCGTCCAGAAAGATCGCCTCCTTGTTGGCGCTCGTGTAGGCGATGTTTTCCCTCTCGAGTTTGGCCTCGGCGGTGCTCAAGCGTGCAAACAACTGCACGATGCTCATGCCCGACAGCTGCTCTTGCAGCGTGGCGTTGAGCGCCGACACCGCCGTTCGCACCCGCGCAAACGCGTCACGAGCCCGACGACGAAACCATTGCAGGCCCACCACCAGGGCCGGCAGCACCACCAGCGACGCCAACGACAACTTCACGTCGACGATGAAGAGCATCACGATCGTCCCGGTCAGAAAGAGCACATCGCCCACCAGCGACACCGCCCCCGACGAAAACAGCTCGGCAACGCTCTCGGTGTCGTTGGTCACCCGGGTCATCAGCCTCCCCAGCGGCTGCGTGTCGAAGAAGGCCATGGGAAGGCGCTGCAGTTTGGCAAAGAGGCGCGTTCGCAGCGTGCGCACCGCCCTTTGCCCCAGCAACTGCATCAACAATCCCTGCCCCCCCTCCACCACGGCCCGCAACACCACGAGCCCCATGAAGACACCAGACCACTGCAGGACGGCGCCCATGTTGGCGGCCCGGTAGCCGTCGTCGATGGCGAAACCGATGACGAGGGGCTGCAGCACCGACACGAGGGTCAACGGCACATAGAGGACCACGCCCAACATCAGCAGCGCCCGATGGGGCGTCAGTTCGCGCCACAAAAGCGCCATCAGGCGTGCGTCGGTCAACTTCGGGGCGGTGGGTTCGGGAGTGCTCACGTCGTCACCTCAGCTGCGACGCGGGCCTGCAGGGCCGCGGTTCGTTCTTGCTCACCCCACAGGGTCGCGTACAAACCCGCCGATTTCAGCAACCCGTCGTGGGTGCCGCGTTCGACGACGTGGCCGTCGGCCAGGCCGATGATGTCGTCGGCCCCCCGCAGCACGCTCAGACGGTGGGACACCATCACAATGGTCGGGCGCTCCCGACCAGCCGACACCGCCCGCAGCGACGCAATGATGTGCTGCTCGGTCTCGACGTCGACGGCCGACAGGCTGTCATCCAGCAGGAGAATCGACGGCCGCGCCAACAACGCCCGTCCCAACGCCACGCGCTGACGCTGCCCACCCGACAACGTCACGCCGCGCTCACCCACCACCGTCTGCAGACCCGCAGGCATCCGCTCAATGTCGCGTCGCAAGTCCACCAGATCGACCACGGCTTCGACGTCGGCCACGCTGACATCGACGGCGCCGAAGGTCAGGTTTTCATAGACCGTGGCCGAAAAGAGAAAGCCGTCTTCCGGCACAACGCCAATGCCGCCGGGAGCCTCGCGCAGGGAGCGCAGATGCCAGTCAACGACGTCGACGCCGTCGACGGCCACCGTGCCACGGGCCACCGGCAACTGGTGGGTGATCGCTTTGAGCAGCAGCGATTTGCCAGAGCCATTTTTGCCAACGATGCCGACGAAGCGGCCGGCGGCAATGTCGACATGGACGTCGTCCAGCACTCGACGGGGCGGTGTCCCCAGGGCGAGCGTCAAGCCCTGGACCAGGACCTCGCCTCGGTGTCGTGGGCCAGCGCGACGATGTTCGCCGTCGACCACGTCGGGGCGAGTGCTCAGCAACTCGTTGATGCGGCTGAGACTCGCCTGACCGCGCTGCCAGACCGACATCGTAAAGCCGAGGGCAATCATCGGCCAGGTGAGTTGGAGAATGCGGGTATTGACCTCGACGACGTCACCAATCGAGATGCGGCCGTCGATGACGGCGGCACCACCGGCATACAGCGCGATGCCAATGGAAATGCTGCCCATCAGTCCCATCAGCGGCCCCAACACCATTCGAATGCGGGCCAGGCGCATGGATGCATCAAAGACCCGGTCGTTGCGGTCGGCGAAGCGCGCCGCCATCGCGTCTTCCTGCGACAGGGCCCGCACGACCATCTGCCCCGCCAGCGACTCCTGGACCACCGCCGACAATGCGCCGATGGCATCCTGGTTTTCACGGGTGCGCAAAAACATGCGCTTCGACACGACTTGCGACACCACAATGACGAGCGGAAACGGGATGAGCGCCAGCAGCGTCACGCGCACATCGATCAACAACAGCACCGGAATCGTCACCACCAGGATGATGAGGGCGTTGACGGCGTTCAGCAGCGCAAAGCCCGACAAGAGGCGAATGTTGGTGAGGTCGTTGGTCAACCGACTCATGAGGTCGCCAACCGAAGCGCGGCCATGGAACGTCTGAGACAGCGTCCCGAGATGGGCAAAGAGCTGACGACGCAACGCTTGTTCGACATCGCGCCCCGCGCTGAACAGCACAACCCGCGATGCGGTGCGCACCAGGGCCCCCACCAGACTCAAGACGACGATGCACCCAACGACGCTCTGCACCGTCGGCGTCAGCGGCAAAGGCCACTGGACAACACGACCTTCGACGAGGTCGACGGCGATGTTGACCAACCGTGGCACGCCCAGGGCGCAGAGATTGGTCAGCAAGAGCCAACCGAAGCCCTTGAACATCTCGGAGGCCTCAGGCCGAAACAGATCGAGCAGGGTGCGGGGCCCGGCAGCGGGAGCGACCCCCAAAACAGTCGGCGCAGTGACAGGCATGGCGGGGGGTTAGCAACATCGGCGAGGAGGTCCAGTGGTCGCGATGGATGCTGCCACGCAACGCAGGCAGCCCACGGTCGCCGTGGGGGAAGGTGGTCGTCGCCATCGGCTTCTGGCATGGTCAGGCCATGCGATGGTGGTTGGCGGTGACCGTGGTGACTTCAGCCCTGCTGGCGAGCGGCGGCTCATGCGGCGACGGCGCCACCTGCGAGTGCTTCCCCTGCGGCGCCGCCGCCATCTCGGTCTTCGTCGTCGACAGCGACGGCGCAGCCTTCGGCGGTGATTGGACCCTGGAGGCCTCCCTCGACGGCGTCGCTGTCGACACCACATTGTGTGAGCCGGGCGCCCGCGCCGGCGCCAACACCTGCGGCGTTGGCGTCGAGGCCGGCACCTACCAGATGGTCCTTCGCACGCCGACTGCCGAGAAATCGTTCGCCGCTCGATTGGCCGAGCGCGCCGGCCAAGACTGCTGCACCACCTGCATCGCCAGCGAAACCATCCAGGTCGAACTCCCATGACGTCATCGAGTGCTGTTGGCCTTCTTTGTCCCCGCTGCGGTGGCTCCTTTCGGGCCGGCTTCACCCGCTGCGTGGGCTGCAAGGTGGACTTGATCGATCGTGCCGTTTACGACGCTGGCGTCGCGGCCATCGACGCCCCCCGCCAGGCCCTGATCGGCAAAAAGATCGTCGCCGCCATCCACGCGTCGTTGCAGGCCTGTCGGGAGGTTGAGCGGGCCCTGCTGGACGCCGGCATTCCCTGCATGCTGGGCACCGACATCGAGGAAGGCGAAGCCCTCGCTGCTGGCCCCATGAAAATCGGGGTCATGGTGGCCGAGGACGACCTCGCGCGAGTCACCGAGGTGATGAAACAGCGCTTCGAGGTCCTGGTGGCCCAAGAAGGTGTCGGCACCTTCCGCACCGAAGCCATCGACGTGGCCGCCGACGAGGTGCAATGCCCGGCCTGCGGCCACAAGGGTCCGTTGCGCAACGGTGAATGCAGCGATTGCAGCCTTTTCCTGGGTGCCCCCGAGGAATGACCGTCGCGCCATGGCGTCAGCGACCGCGACGCCCCTGCAGAAACTCGGCGAAGTCCCTGGCCAGCGACGGCGCGCACGCATCGACGCTGTCGTTGGCGAGGTCGGCTTCCATCGCGACCGGCAGGCTTCCTTCCACACCGGCAGCCGCAGTGGCCGACGACGACACCCGCAGCACCTTGCCGGGATATTCCACCAGCGTCAGGTCACATTTGACCTCGAGAAACTCGTTGCTGCCGTCCTTGCCCCTGGTGATGCTGCGCACCTTCAAAATGGCGCCGTACCCCTTGCTGACACCGCCACGCTTCACCTTGACGCCGTTGACGAGGCGCTTGAGCTCGGTCTCGAAGGTGGACTGAAGGCGGGACGCCAGGGCGGGTGAGGCTTTGCCTGACAGGTCCCCCACGTCGCCGACATCGACCTCAACAGCCATGGCTTCCAGCAAGGGCAGAGACCTGGCGACGACAGCCCGCACGGTGGCAGACGGGTCGCTGGCCAGCAGCGCCACGGCGGCAGCGGCCCCTGCATCTTGCAGGAGGACCAAGCCGTCGACGGTGGCCGCCCGGACCGCGGCTTCGCCGTCATGGAGCAGGGGGCGAATCATGGCCGCAGCTCGGGGGTCTTTGGTCTTGGCGATGGCCGACACCGCGATGACGCGCACCTTGATGCTCGACGAGGACAGCCCGTCTTTGAGTCGTTGGGGGATCTCGGCCAGCGACGACGAAGCCCACAGCACCAACAGCGCGCACAACAACGGCAACCGGACGCGCTTGCGTGGGCGCGCCTTGACTTCACGCCCAGAGATTGACATCAGAATCAAACAGCTGCCTCCGTCGTCGGCACCGCCGTCGGCGACGGCTGGTCATGCTGTCATTGTGCCCTTCGGAGTGTCCACCATGACCGCTCGCCCTGCCCGTGACCGCCGCTCGGCCCCGCCGTCGGCGCCGGTCACGCACGACGTCCGCGTCGAACCCGGCGCGACTCGAAGCGACAGCCGCGCTGAGGGTCCACTCCCGGCCTCTGTCGTTCCTCGGGCCGAACGGACCCCCACCACGCCCCAGAAGGACGACAAGCGCAAGCAGATCCTCAAGGCCGCCGTCAAAGTCTTCGCCGAAAAGGGCTACCACGGCTGCCGTATCTCCGACGTCGCTGAAGAAGCGGGCGTCGCCTATGGCCTCGTCTACCATTACTACGGCAACAAGGACGGCCTGCTCGCCAGCGTCTTTGACACGAATTGGGCCGTCTTCGCCAAGGCCGTCAACGACGTCGCCGACACCGCCGGCCTCTCGATGTTTGACAAGCTGTCGCAGATTATCGAGTTGGCGTTTCAAGCCTTCGAGCTCTTTCCCCTCGTCGTCAAGGTGCTGGTCCTCGAGTTTGGCAGAAATGCCCGCCTCGGTGAGACCCTCGAGAGCCCTGCGGTCGCACAGGTGCTGGGCTCCATCGCCCGCATCTTTGAGGATGGCCGTCGGTCGGGGGAGTTGTTCGAAGGCATCGACCCCCACGCGATGAGCGTCATCTTCATGGGCACCCTCGAGACGGCGTTCGTCTCGTTCGTGCTCACCAGCGGGGGCGCGCGCTCCAAGGTGCAGTCGACCATGACGCTGGACAAGATGAAGTCGACCTTGTTGGCGATGACGAGGCGGGGCTTGCTGGGCCACGCCGCCAAGAAGGCCTGAGCAGGGTAGACTTCTCCGACTGACCGCGGGGAACAGTTGGTGCTTCTTCACAACACAGCGGGGACGATGATGGACTTCCGCATCAGCGAGCAACAGCAGAGCCTCTATAACGGCGCCAAAGCCTTCGCCGAGCGGGAGGTCTTCACGACCGTCCTTGAGCGCGACAAGCATGAGCGCTGGGACGACGCCTTGTGGAAAAAGATGGCCGACGCCGGCTTGATCGGCGCGCCCTTTCCCGAGGAATACGGCGGCACCGGCCTGACGGCGATGGAGACCTGCCTGGTGCAGGAGGGCTTCACCCACGGCGGCCACGACGGCGGCTTGTCGATGGCGTGGGGCGCCTCGACGATTTTGTGCGGCGTGCCCATCTGGAAGCTCGGCACGGAGGACCAAAAGCAGAAGTACCTGCCCAAGATGTGCAGCGGCGAATGGGTCGGCGCCTTCTGCCTGTCAGAGGCCGGCTCGGGCTCCGACGCGGCGTCGATGAAGACCAAGGCCGTCAAAGACGGCAACCGCTGGATTTTGAACGGCAGCAAGATGTGGATCACCAACGGTCCCATCGCCAACCACTTCATCGTCACCGCCGTGACCGACCCCGAGGCCAAGGCCTTTGGCATCTCGACGTTCATCGTCGACCGCGACTTCCCCGGCTTCAAGGTCGGTCAGCACATCGACAAGATGGGCATGAACACGTCGCGCACCTCGGAGATTCTGTTTGAGGATTGCGAGGTCCCCGAGGAAAACCTGCTGGGCGACATCAACTCCGGCTTCGTCGTCACCGCCAAGCTGATCCTCGGCTGGGAACGCAGCACCATGTTGGCGGGAGCCCTCGGCGGCCAACGAGCCAACCTCGACGTGGTCTGCCGCTACGCCAACGAGCGGGTGCAGTTCAATCGGCCCATCGCCAAATTCCAGGCGGTGCGCCACATGATCGCCGATATGAAAATTCGCTACGAAATCGGGCGAAATCTCATCTACCGGGTCGCCTGGCAGCTCGACAGCGGCGACGACCCACCCCTCATCGACGCCGCCATCGCCAAGGTGCAGGTCTCCGAGGCTGCGCAAAAGACGGCCCGGGACGCCATCCAGATTCTGGGGGGCGTTGGCTACACCAAAGAGTATCATGTTGAACGTTCGTTGCGCGACGCCATCCTCACCACCATTGGTGCCGGCAGCAGCGAGATCCAGCGCGGGATCATCGCCCGCAGTGTCCTCGATATCTGACCGTCGTCTGGAGTACCGCCATGGATCTGAACATCGCCAAAGACGACCTCGCTGCCGCTGAAGCCTTTGACAGCTTCTGCCAGGACAAGATCGCGCCGCGCGCCAAGCTGGTCGACGACAGCGGCCACATTCCGCTGGAGAACTGGCGGGAACTGGCCGACATGGGCTTCTTCAAGATGCACTAC
>CAJBHN010000114.1 GCA_903952805.1 uncultured Myxococcales bacterium
CGGCTTCGCCACCGCCGATGCACAGGCTGGCGACGCCGGTGTGCTGGTCGAGGCGACGGAGCTGGTGGATGAGCGTCGTCAGGATGCGGGCGCCCGAGCAGCCGATGGGGTGGCCGATGGAGACGGCGCCGCCGACGACGTTGGTCTTGTCATGGGGAATGCCGAGCTCCTTCATGGTCACCATGCTGACGACAGCGAAGGCCTCGTTGATTTCGTAGAGGTCGACGTCGCCAGGCTGCAGGTTGGCCTTCTTGAGGGCCTTGCTGATGCTGCCGGCGGGGGCGGTGGTGAACTGGTCGGGGCTTTTGGCGTTGTGGCCGTCGGCGACGAGGGTGCACAGCGGCGTGAGGCCCCGCTTCTTGGCTTCGTCGGCGCTCATGAGCACGAGGGCTGCGGCGCCGTCATTGATGCTGGCGGCGTTGGCGGCGGTGACGGTGCCGTCTTTGCCGAAGGCCGGGCGCAGGCCGGGCATCTTGTCCTTGTTGTATTTGCCGGGGCCTTCGTCGGTGTCGATGATCTTGGTGTTCTTGCCGTCTTTGACCTCGACGGCGACGATCTCGTCCTTGAACCAGCCGGCGGCCTGGGCGGCCTGGGCGCGCTCAAAGCTGCTCATCGCGAACGCGTCCTGCGCCTCGCGAGAGAAGTCGTTCTCGCGGGCACACTGGTCGCCGAAGTTGCCCATGTGGGCGTTGCCGTAGGGGTCCCACAGACCGTCGTGGATCATGCTGTCGACGGCGGTGGCATTGCCCATCCGGAACCCGCCGCGGGCGGTGGGCAGCAGGTAGGGGGCATTGGACATGCTCTCCATGCCGCCGGCCACGACGACGTCGGCATCACCGCAGGCGATGGCCTGGCGGGCCAGCATCACGGCCTTGAGCCCCGAGCCGCAGACCTTGTTGACCGTGGTGCAGGGGACGCTGTTGGGGAGGCCGGCGCCGAGGGCCGCCTGGCGCGCTGGAGCCTGGCCCACGCCGCCGGTGAGGACTTCGCCAAAGATGACCTCGGAGACGTCGGCGCCGTCGACGCCAGCGCGTTTGAGCGCTTCAGCGATGACGATGGCGCCCAGCTTGGGGGCCGTCATGGACGACAGCACGCCCTGGAAACTGCCAATGGGGGTCCGAACGGCCGAGACAATGACGACGTCGCGCATGGTGTGCTCCTCAGGTGTCTGCAGACCCCTGCAGACCCATGCGAGCTAGCCATGGCGACGTCATTGCACAACGCAGAAGCGCGTCATCGACGGCAAGGGCAAGGACTACTTGAACTCGACCTTGACCACCGAGGCCTCGCGCACACCCTTGGGCGTGCGGATCTCGACGTCGTCGCCGGCTTCCTTGCCCATCAGGGCCCGGGCCAGGGGCGACGAGACCCCGATCTTGCGGTCCTCCAGGCTGCTCTCGTCGTCGCCGACGATGGTCCAGATCTGGGCAGTGCCGGCGTCGTCCTCGATCGTGACGGTGGCGCCAAAAACGACCTTGGTGCCCGACAGCTTGGAGGTGTCGATGACCCGAGCTCGTGCGAGCCGTCCTTCGAGGTCGGCGATCTGGGCTTCCAGGAAGCCGGCTCGGTCGCGGGCGGCGTCGTATTCAGCGTTTTCCGACAGGTCGCCGTGGGAGCGGGCTTCGGCCAGCATGACAATGGCGCGCGGGCGCTCGACCGTCTTCATCAAGCGAAGCTTCTCTTTGAGGGCTGCGTGGCCGGCGGCGGTCATGGGGACGACGAGGTCAGCCATCGAAAACTCCGCTGCGGGCTCCAAGGCCCGGGCGCCTGCGATCGGACAGCGATCGCGTGAAAAAACGCGGGCCAACTGGCCCGCGGACCATCAGTGTCCCCCAAAGGGGGATGGGGACGCAAGGCTCGTTGGCAGGGGCCTGTGCTTCTGCTGCCGTAACGTCCTCATCACTATTCTGCTGTGGCGCCGATGACAACGTCGCCCAATATGAGGCCGACGGTCGCGCTCGTGAGTGCGATGGATGTGATGCCGAGCCATCCCCCCACACCGGGGCCAGCGACGACGCCGCAGGTGTTGACGGCAAAGACCGCTTCACCGCCGCTTGGGTTGCGGCCGCTGTTGAACCAGATGCTTTGCTCACGCGCACACAATGCTTCCGTGTCGGTTGGCGACACCGTGGTGTAGGGCGCATCGGGACCGCTGGTGGGCTTCTTGCCCCACACATCAGCGAGGAGGGCCTGCCCATCGTATTCGTTGCGGGCGATGTCGAGCATGGCGAGGGACGCGGCGCCGGTGGCGATGGCGGCGATGCCAGTGACAACGGCGACCGGCCACAAATAGAGCCGCTCCTCGACCAGAGTGGCGGTGACCTGCTGGGGGGCCCCTTCCTGGATGTCGACGAGGGTGCGCCAATCGGCAAAGCCCGAGCGCTTGACCACCACTTCATGGGAGCCCGGGTCGAGCTCAAGCTGCTTGGTGGTGGCGATACCCATGTCTTTGCCGTCGACCATGATGGTTGCCTCGACGGGGCTGCCGTGGCCGACGACGTTGACGATGACCGGCACGCGGGGATCGGCGGCCTTGCCGGTCAGCACCAGCGAGGCCAGCTGCTTGGACGCGTAGTAATAGAGGTCGCGGCTGACGGGGGTCTTGCGCTGCTCCTGCTTGAGGCGGCGGCCATCGTTCGGGTCGACCGTCAACACGGTGATGACGACGTCGTCACCGACCTTGGCGACGTTGCCGCCCAGGATGATGTCGGCCTCGACCAGCTTGCCAATCTGCGTCATGCACGCCTCGGCGTCGCAGCCCACCAGCTGCTGGGTCGCCTGGGCGTCGAGCAACAGCTGAATCTGGGTCGTCGTGATGGTTTCGCCGCCGTGGCTGGCGATGGCCTGCCCCTGGATCGACTGGCTGACGGCGTTGGTGATCTCGCGCCCCGCGCCCTTGTCGACGATGTCCATCACCAGCAAGCGAGGCTTGGACTTCGGCGGCAGCAGCGACTTCGTGGCCTCCGGAGCAGGCACCGCCGAGACCGCGGGGACGGTCTCAGTGACCATCCCAATGACCTTCTCAGTGACCTTCTCAGTGACCTTCTCAGTGGCCGGCACCGGCACCGCGGGAGCCTGAAGGTGCACCAGAAGCGAGAGACCCAGGACGGCGAGATGCTGCATGCCCGGAGGATGCGCGGACTTCCCTCCACCCCACAAGACCCGGCAGACTCTTTCCCGTGCACCTGTTTCCAGCAGTCGTCGTGTTCGCGGCAACAGCCTTGATGGCGGGGGCAGTGCCGGCCGGTGCTGTTGATGGCGCTCCGACCCCGATTCAACGCGCACCATGGGTGCCGGCAGCCGGGCACGGCGTGGCGGCGCTTGGCTCGACGTCGTTTGTGTCGGGGACGGTCTACGACGACGACGGCGTGGGTGCTGTGGGCTCGTTGGTTGGGCTGCGGAGCGAAACCGTCCAACTCGACGTCATCATTGGCCTCGGCCCCCACCTGTCCTTCAGTGGCTCGCTGCCGGTCGTCATGGCCACGGCCATCCATACCCTGGCAGATGGCCAGCACGCCGCGCAGGTCGTCAGCGGCTTCGGTGACGCCGACCTGGGCCTCGCGTATGCGTTGCTCCCCGACGGACCATTGCACCTGACCCTTCGTGGCGACGTCAAACTGCCCCTGTACCAAGGTTTGCCTTCGGTCCAGGGCCGACAGGCGGATGCAGGACTCATCGGGGTACCAGGGCCATTGCCCGCGCTGGGCGATGGTCAGGTCGACGTCAATAAAAAGGAGGGCTGCGACGACGCCAACGACAACGACCTCGACCTGTGCGTGGAGTGCAAGGAGAAGGGTTACATCGCCGCCATCAAACGGGCCGTCGGCTTTGGACC
>CAJBHN010000115.1 GCA_903952805.1 uncultured Myxococcales bacterium
AAGTTTCGGATGAGCTCAGACGCCATACGGCGACGGTTCTGCGGTCAGAAAGCCCCGACGTCAACCTCCCGACCGCACCGTCGCACCCCGGGGGCGTCGCCCGTGTCGGCGGCGCGCGTTGGCTGCCCGGACCCGGCAGCGAAACACGACCCGCCGCCAAGGGACCGGCGAAGCGGCTCTGCGTCGGTCCCCCCCCGTCCTGGCGCCGGCAATGCGCCACCGCCGTTGGGTGGCGGCGATGGCGTACCTGTCGCCTACCGACGAACAAAGGGGACCGGGCCCTTGACCTTGGCCAGGAAGGCGTCGACGCCGATCTTGCGATCCTCGGTGGAAAAAACGAGGCCGAAGGCCGATTGCTCGAGGCTATTGGCGGTGCTGAGGGCGGCACCTTCACCTTCGCGCAGCAGTCGCTTGACAGCGGCGGTCGCAAGGGGGCCCTTCTGCGCCATGGTCAACGCGGTTTTCTTGGCGGCGTCGACGAGCTCGGCGAGGGCGACGACCTTGTTGACCAGGCCAATGCGGAGGGCCTCGTCGGCCTTCACCTGGCTGGCGGACAAAATCAGTTCGGCGGCCATGGCGGTCCCGACGCGTCGGGCCAGGCGAGCGACGCCACCAAACCCCGGAATGATTCCCAGATTGACCTCGACAAGGCCCAAACGGGCCGTATCGGCGGCGTAGATGAAGTCGCAAGCGAGGGCCAGTTCAAGGCCGCCACCCAGCGCGAATCCATTGACGGCGGCGATCACGGGGACATCGAGCTGTCCGAGCATGTCGAGGATGCCCTGGCCCTGTTGGGAGTAGGCGCGGGCCTCTTCCGCCGACAAGGTGTTGAACTCGGTGATGTCGGCGCCGGCGACAAAGCTCTTATCGCCACCACCGGTGATGATCACGGCGCGGACGGCGGCGTTTTCGGCCACCGCAGCGAAGGCCTGGCCCAACTCCATAACCGTGGCGCGATTGAGCGCATTGAGCGCCCCAGGGCGATTGACAATGATGACGCGGACGGGGCCGTCGTCTTCGACAAGGAGGTTTTCGTACGTCATGGCGACCGTGCTACGCGGGCAGGACAGCGCCGTCGAGTCCGGGTGGTCGGGAATGTCGCACCCTGTCGCACTCTCCAGGTGTGTCGAAGTGACCAAAAGCTTCCATTGAGACCTGCTGGCTCCGTATGGTGCCGCATGGGCTTGACTCCGCTCGACATCCAGCAACAGCGTTTCCGCAGCCGCTTCGGCGGTGGCCTCGACAAGGCCGAGGTCGACGCTTTTTTGAACCTCGTCGCCTCCGAGATGGAAAAGCTCGTGCGCGACAACAACGACCTGCGCGAGGACCAGCGATCCACGCGGCGCCTGCTTGAGGACTATCGCAGCCGCGAGGACACCCTCAAAGAGACGATGATCACCGCCCAAAAGGTGACCGAAGAAATCAAACGCGCCGCCGACAAGGAAGCCGACATCATCGTCGGGCGCGCTGAGCTCGACGCCGAACGAATGGTCGAACGGGCCCAGGAGCGCCTGACCGATTTGTTGCGCGACATCGCGGAACTCAAGCGGCAACGCGCGCAATTCCTGTCCCAGACCCGCGCCATCGTCGACCAGCACCGTGCCCTGTTGGCGGTCGCTGAGGACGACGAGGGCGCCCATCGACTCGAAGAAAACCTGGCCGTTTTGCGCAAGCGGGTGGCGGGTGGGCCTGCCGTGCTCAGCCAGATGAACCATCCGAGCAAAGACGGGTGAAGACGCCGCACGCTCGCCTTCCTGCGTCCGCCGGTGTCCTGCGTCGCCGTCGTGACCCGCGGCCGCTTCGACCAGTGAGGATGAAGGCGTGACTCAGCCGTCGTCGGGGCCATCAGCACTGCGACATCGCCCTGAAGCGATGATCGGTACCGTCCTCGCGGGTCGCTACCGGATCACGCGCGTGCTGGGCACCGGGGGGATGGGCGCCGTCTACGAGGCGGTACATGAAACCACGGGCAAGCGCGTCGCCGTCAAGCTGCTCGCTCCCCACTTGTCGAAGGACCTCAAACTCGTCGCCCGCTTTCGTCGTGAGGCCATGGCCGCCAGTCGCCTGGAGCACGAGAATTGCGTGCAGGTCGACGACTTTGGCGAGGACGGCGACGGCACCTTCTACATCGCCATGGAACTCATCGACGGTCGCGGCCTTGGTGACGAGCTGCGGGCCCATGGGGCGATGAGCGCCGCCAGGGTCGCCAACATCGGCGTGCAACTCTTGAAGGCTCTTGACGCCGCTCACGTCGGCGGTGTCCTGCATCGGGATTTGAAGCCGCAGAACATCATGTTGACCAGCAAGCCTGGTCGTCCCGACCTCGTCAAGGTTGTCGACTTCGGCATCGCCAAGATCACGAGCAACGATCCAGGGGACCAGCAGGCCCTCACCATTCCGGGGACCATTTTTGGCACGCCCGAGTACATGTCGCCGGAACAAGCCCGGGGCGAGGTGCTCGACGCCCGCAGTGACCTCTATTCGGCCTCGGTGGTGTTGTGGCACCTGCTGCTGGGGCGTTCACCCTTTCGAGGCACCAGCGTGCGCGAGACGCTCCTCAAGGTGTTCTCCGAACAGGCTCCGTCGCCACTCGCCGAGCGTTCAGGCCTGATGCTCCCGGCCGGCCTCGAAGACGTACTGCGTCGTGGACTCGCCAAGGATCGCGAGCAGCGATGGAGCGACGCCGCCAGCTACGCCGCTGCGCTGGCCCCGTTTGTCGAAGGAGGTCCTGTCGACCTGCCACCTCGACCCCAGCCTGGCCTCCGTACCGATGGCTCGGCGCCGCCTCCCACCATCGATGCGTTCCCGGCTGTGTCCCATGTTCGGGACACGGTGCCCCTGCCGCAGGCTCCCATGGCGGCGGCCCTGGCGTTTGCACCGACGGCTCCGTCATCGGCGATCCCTGCGCCGCCGCCGGCAGCACGCGGCGTGGTGTCACCGTCGCTGGCGCCACTGCCCCCGTTGCCGTCACCCGCAGTCCCGCCGTCATCTCGCGTCGTCATCGCGGCGCCCACGGGCGCTGCACCACTGCCTCCGCCGCCGCTGATTCCGCCAGGCGCCCCCAAGGCCGCCAAAGTCGTCACGCTTGAATCGGTGAAGCAGGCTCAGGCGGCGCCGTCTCCCGCTGTCGTCGTGGAGGCCCCGCGTCCACGCCGACAACGCATCAGCCCCGCGGCCCTCGTGGTGATTGTTGGTGGCCTGCTGCTGCTGATTGGCTTTGTCGCCGTCGTCACGTTGGTGTTGGCCGGCGAAATCCTCCCCCAACGTCAAGCCGCCAATGCTGCGGTGGCCCAGCTCTCGACGGCGCCGGCAGAGATTGCGCCTGTGGCGGTCAGCGAGCCAGGAACGCTGCAGGCGTCGTTGGCTCGGACCATGCCCCTCGACCCCCTGGCCCGGGACGCCGCTCTTGGTCGTGCCGAGCGCGCCGTCGGCGAAGGCCGTCGCGCCGACGCCCGCGTCGCCTACGAGGAGGCCGTCGCCGCCGACCCCGTCGCACCCGCGGCCTTGATCGGGCTTGGCACCCTTGCCATGCAGCAGCGAGATTGGGCGGTGGCCCGCGATTGCTTTGAGAAGCTCATCGCCATCGACCGCACCTATCGAAAGCAATTTGGTCCCATGTACGCGCGCGCCAAGCGTTTCGCCGACGAGGCACCGCCGCCGTGACGTCGATATCACTATCGGATCGACGACAAGCCATGTAGGACTTCGTCCTTTGTCGAGGACACACATGGCTGGGCCGTTCAAAATCGCAGGCAGCGCAGATTCGTGGTGCGGGAAGTGCAAACTTCTCTTGACCCACACCATTGAGACCATGGTAGGCGGTGAGCCGACCCGGGTCCACTGCAATACCTGCGGCTCGCAACA
>CAJBHN010000116.1 GCA_903952805.1 uncultured Myxococcales bacterium
GGCACAGCACCGTCGACAGCGCGGTCAAGATAGCCCGGCTGTCGTCGGCGGCGCAGATGACGTCGACAACCACGCCCTTGCGGGGCGGCAGGCCGGACTCCTGGCGGACGTTGCGCACCATGGTGGCCACCGTCCCCATCAGGCCCACGCGGGCTTCGGCGTCGGCGTCGACCAACGACGACGTCACCGTCGGCCACGGCGCCACCGCGCAGAAGGCCACGTCCGCCCAGCGCTCGGCACGAGCGGGCAGGCCCTGCCAAAGCTCCTCGGTGAGGAAGGGACACAGGGGGTGCAGCAGGCGCATCGACGTATCGAGCACCGTCACCAGCGTGGCCCGGGCAGCTTCGCGGGCGTCGACGTCGTCGCTCTCGAGCACACCCTTGATGAGCTCCAGGTAGACGTCGCAGAACTCCGTCCAGAAGAACTGGTAGAAGCCGTTGGCCATGGCGTCGAAGCGGTACTCGGCGATGGCGGTGTCGACCTCGCCGATGACCTTCTGCAGTCGCGACAAGATGTAGCGGTCGGCCACTGAGAAGTGCGCCTTGACCTCGTCAAGGGTGCGCACCGGGCCCGTGCCCCCCTTCATCAGCGCGAAGCGGGTGGCGTTGAAGATCTTGTTCAAGAACGCCCGGTAGCCCGCCGCCCGCGGGATGCTGAGTTTCACGTCGCGCCCCTGCGACGACAACGCCGCCAGCGTGAAGCGCAGGCCATCGGCGCCGGCGGCCGGAATGCCCTCGGGGAATTCCTTCTCGAGGCCCTTGAGCACCGCCGTCAGCTTCTTCTCGGGGACGGGGTAGGTCTTGGTCTTTTTGATCAGGTCTTCAAGGCTGATACCGCTCATGACGTCGAGGGGGTCCAAGGCGTTGCCCTCGGACTTCGACATCTTCTTGCCGTAGGCGTCGCGCACGATGGCGTGCAGGAACACGTCGGCGAAGGGCGTCTTGCCCATCAGGTGCTTGCCGAACCACACCATGCGCGCGACCCAGAAAAACAGGATGTCGCTGCCGGTCTCCAGCACCGAGCCCGGATAAAACAGGCGCAGGTCTTCGGTATCGTTGGGCCAGCCCAGCGTCGAAAACGGCCACAGGCCCGACGAGAACCAGGTGTCGAGGACGTCTTCTTCCTGCACCCAGCGGGTGGGATCTTTCGCGGCGAGATCCTCCTGTGACGCCGTCGCCAGTTTGGTCATCACCAGTTCGTCGTCGACAACGCGCAGGGCCACCTTGAGCAGGGCCTCGCCCATGATGCCGCTGGCCTGGGCCAGCGAGGCCTCGGTGTCACGACCCTTGCGATTGGCGTCGACCTCGACGATCTCGTCGAGCTTGCTGAGGTCGTAAAACACCGGAATGCGGTGACCCCACCACAGCTGTCGCGACACGCACCAATCACGGATGTTCTCCATGAAGTGGTCCCACGTCTTCTGCCAATGGGCAGGCAGGATGCGGGTGGCGGGCTGCTCGCCGTGGGTCAGTTCCATGGCCTCGTCGGCGAAGCCCTTGGTCTTGACGAAGAACTGCCGGCTCAACATCGGCTCGATGACGACGCCGCTGCGCTGGCTGACGGTGACGTTGTGGCGAATCTTGTCGCTGCCCCGCTCGAGGCCGAGTTCCTCGAGCTTCTTCTTCACTGCCTTGCGCGCTTCGTAGCGATCGAGGCCGATGAAGCTGCCGCCGTCGGCGTTTACCTTGGCCTCGGGGGTGAAGATGTTGATCATCTGCAGGCCGTGGCGCTGCCCCATGTCGAAGTCGTTGGGGTCATGGGCCGGGGTGACCTTGACGCAGCCGGTGCCGAATTCCTTGTCGACAGCGCTGTCGGCGATGACGACGACGCGGCGCTCGGGGAAAAACGGATGGGCGAGGTGGGCGCCGATCAGGCTCTGGTAGCGCTCATCGTCGGGGTGGACGGCGACGGCGGTGTCGCCCAGCATGGTCTCGGCGCGGGTGGTGGCGACGACGATCTCCAGGCCGTCGCTGCCCTTGACCGGATAGGCGAAGCGGTAGAGCTCGCCGTCTTTTTCCTCGTAGTCGACCTCTTCGTCGGACAACGACGTCAACAGTGCCGGGTCCCAGTGGATGAGGCGCTCGGAGCGATAGACGAGGCCCTGCTGCCACAAGCGCACAAAGGCCTCTCTGACGGCGACGTTGCATTGGTCGTCCATCGTGAAGCGCTCACGGCTCCAATCGGCGGAGGCGCCCATGGCCTTCAGCTGCTCGACGATGCGGTCGCCGTTTTTGCGTTTCCAGTCCCACACCTTGTCGAGGAAGGCCTCGCGGCCAAGGTCGTGGCGGCTCTTGCCCTCGTGGCGCTTGAGTTCACGCTCGACGACAGCCTGGGTGGCGATGCCGGCGTGGTCGACGCCAGGGAGCCACAACGTTGGGCGACCACGCATACGATGCGCACGCGCCATCAGGTCTTGCAGCGTGACAAACAACGCGTGGCCCATGTGCAATGAGCCCGTCACGTTGGGGGGCGGCATCATGATGACGTAGGGCTGCACGCCCGCGCGGGCCTTGACCATGTCGGGCGCAAAGACGCCCGCATCGTGCCACTGGCGATACCAGCGGGCCTCGGCGGCGATGGGGTCGTAGCGGTCGGGAAGGGCACCGGCGGTCGTCGTCGTCGTCATGGTCGGCCCTTAGCACGAGCGCTGCGCCGCGTCAGGGGGCTGCTGAACCCGGCCAATGGCGACGCCCTGCAGCCACAACCTGCGGCCACAGCCAGCGGCCGCCACGGGCTGTCAGAAGACCTTGCGAAGCTTGTTGTCCTCGTCGGTGTAGAGCAGGACCCGCGTATACCCCTGGGCCCGGACAGCAGCCCTGGTGACGGCGCCGCGGGCATCGATGGCCTGGGGCGCTTCGGCTTCAAACAGGGCCTTGGACATCCGACAGATGACCGTGCTCGAGGTCCCCACCGGGGTCAAACAGGGCAGTCCCGATGGGTCAATCAACACCAGCGGTGTCGGCGGGGGCATGGCCGTTGCCAGGTTGTAGGCGAGACTGGCGACACCAAGCACGGCAAACGCGGCGAGCGCCACCAACAGGTTGCGTTGCCGTCGGGCCGGGTTGGGCTCTGCGGCGGCCGCGCCAAATTCCGACGTCGACGGCGTGGGTTGAGACACGGGCTGGGAGCGAACCGGAGCGGCCTGGCCGGGCTGCTGGGGCGACTGACCAGCACGCGTTGTCGACGTTGCCCCGCGGGTCGTGAAGGCCTGCGCCACGCTGTCGATGTCTTCCTGGGTGAACGTCGACAGCTGGGGCGGCAACGTCATGGTCACGCCGAACCGGGATTCCCGGCTCTTCATGAAGACAATGACCTCAATGACCGCGCCCTGTGGCGCCCTTTGCTCGATCAGAAAATCGTACAGGGGCCCCAGTTCAATGACCCCCGAGTCGCCACTGCGTTCAAGGAGGGCGCCAAAGGCGAGCCCCGCCCGCTGCGCGTCGACGATGCCCACCATCGTGCTGCTCCGCAGCGCGGTGTTGAAGGCCATGATCAGGTTTTGTCGAATCGACTCTTCCACGCGGCCATGCTCTTCTTGCAGCTCAGGGGCTGCGTCCAAATTTGTCCGACGATGGTGCGCGGCACGATGAGAGGTCAAGCCCACCGATGCTTTCGTCCCCAGGTGATCCGCCCCAGCCTCCACCCACCCCCGCCGGGACAAGCAGCCGCGAGGTGCTGCTCGTTTCCAAGAAGTCGCGGCTGCGCCTCGCCCTCGAGAACAAAAATGCCCGCATCACCGCCCTGCTTGCCGCCAACGACCCCAGCGTGGCCCCGATGCAGCAAGCCGCCATCGCCCACGACCACAGCGTCGCGGTCATCGACGCCGCCCTGAAAGCCGCCGGCTGCACCGTCCAGCGAATCTACCGGGCCAGACTGCGTTCGGAAGACACGCGCGGACGCTTGATCGTGTGCGTCGGCGGCGATGGCACCGTCTTGGACGCCAGCCACCGAGTGTTGGACGACAGCGTCGTGCTGGGCGTCAACAGCGATCCCGATCGCTCCATCGGGTTCTTCTGCGCCGCCGATGCCGCCAGTTTCGCCGAGGTCCTTGACGACGTCTTGAGCCGACGGCTGCGGCCGACGGCCCTCCAACGCCTGGGCGGCACCATCGATGGCCGGCCCCTGCCGGTACCGGCCCTCAACGAACTGCTCATCTGTCACAAGAGCCCAGCGTCGACGTCGCGCTACCGGGTCGAACGCCACGGCAGCGGCGAAGACCACAAAAGCTCAGGAGTGTATGTCAGCACGGCTGCAGGCTCGACCGCCGCCATGTGCTCGGCGGGAGGCCAGGTGCAGTCCCTCGACGATCGGCGCCTTCAGTGGCGCGTTCGCGAACTCTTGACACTGCCCGCTGCCGCCGGCGCCGCCGTCGCCTTTGCACATGATGCGTTCTTCTTTGAACCCCACGACACCGTGACGCTCACGTCGCGCATGCGGGAGGGTCGAGTCTGGATCGACGGCCCCCACGTCGCCGTTGACCTGCCCCTGGGCGCTCGCCTGGAAGTCCATGGCGACGCCCCACCTCTGCTGCTCGTCGTGACGCCGGCCATGATTCGACGCCGCCGCCTGCTCAGCCCGGGACCCGGATCGACATCGTTGGCTGGTCTGTAGTGCACCAGCCAGGCTGACCACAGCGGCGCCATTCCCGTCCTGCCGCGCAGCCTGCTACGCAGGTGGGATGGAAGTCTTTGGGCGCTACCAGGTCATCCAACCCATCGCCAAAGGTGGCATGGCCGAGATTGTGCTGGCCCGACCCATGTCTGGGGCCCGTCGCCACTGCGCCCTCAAACGCATCCTGCCGGCGTTTTCTTGCGATGAGCACTTCGTGTCGATGTTCATCGACGAAGCCCGCATCACCATCGGCCTGTCTCACCCCAATGTCGTCCGCCTCGACGACTTTGGCCAGGTCGACGGCGTCTACTTCATGGCCATCGAATACGTCGACGGCAGCGACCTGGGAGCCCTGCTGCGTACCCAGGTGCGCTCGGGTACCGCCCTGCCTCCAATGGTCGCCGCCGCCATCGTTCGCGACGTCGCCGCTGGCCTCGCCCATGCCCATGGCCTGACCAACGCCGACGGCGTGCCACTGGGCGTGGTGCATCGCGACGTCAGCCCGCAAAACATCCTGCTGTCGTCCACCGGCCAGGTGAAGCTTACGGACTTCGGCATCGCTGCCGCCAAGAACAAGCTGTCGCTGACGACGCCGGGCATGGTGCTCGGCAAGGCGCCCTACATGGCGCCGGAGCAAGCTCGCGGCGAGGCGATCGATTTTCGCACGGACCTGTGGGCCCTCGGCGTCGTGCTGTGGGAATGCCTGGTCGGCGACCGGCTCTTCGCCAATGGATCAGCCATCGACACGATCGAGCGCGTGCTGAACAGCCCGATCCCGCGACCGTCGTCGAGACGACCCGGCATTCCCGCCAGCCTCGATGCGCTCACGCTGAGCCTCCTGTCCCGTGACATCAACGATCGTCCTCGTCGCAGCCAAGACGTCACCCGGGCCCTTGACGCCATCATCACTCAGCTGGCCGCTTCCTCCTCGTGGGCCATTGATGGGCACTTCGACGACTCGTGCCTGGCCCGCTTCCTCGCCAGCGTGCAGTGGAGCGACGACACCGCCCCCATGCGACCGCGGGCCCCGTCGCCACCGGCGGTGTCGCCTGGTGCCACAACCCAAAAGCGCGCCACACCTCTCATCGACGACGTGGACGATCCGGAGCTGCGCGCTTTGGTGGCCCGGCTGCGTGACGAGCGCGAGCCGTGGCTCCTGGTCGACATTGGTCACCGAGCGCAGCAGCTGAGGTCTCTGGATGAACTGGCGTTGTCAGCATGGCGGACCGCCGCCGCGGGCTTCGCCTCCCGTGGGTTGCTGGTGCAGGCCCTGGCGGCCCACGCCCCCGTCCGCGAGCTGGTCGGTGACACCGTCGCTGACGACGACATCATGGCCCTGGGTGAACTCACACCGGGACATGACGGCGAACTCATCGCCCTGCTGACACACGTCGATCGGCATGGCCTGGGGGGCCACGTCACCGGCGTCATGTTGCCGCCACCGCCCAAAGTACCGTTGCTGGGTGATCTGGGCCCGCGCGAGCTGGCTCGGCTGGCCAAGGTCGTCACCGTCACGTCGGTGAAGGCCGGCACCATCATGATCCGCGAGGGTGAACGCGGGGACGCCCTGTACGCCGTGGCGCGTGGTCGCATGGTCGTGTCGTGCAACGACCTGGGGAGCCACCTGGTTGGCAGCGAGCCCGATTGGACGACCGACGTCACGGCCCGAGAGGGGACCCACCGCATCGACGACAAGGGCAATCACCAGCAGCGGCAGATTTCTCTGGCGGGTTTGGCCGACGGCGATTTCTTCGGCGAGTTCAGCTTTCTGGCCGAGCGCCCCCGCAGCGCCACCGTCGAGGCGGTCAGCGATGGCATCGTGATCAAGATCGAGCGCAGCGACGTCGAGCACATCGCCAGCGTCGACCCGGCCTTCACCGCACCGTTGCTGGAGTTCTACAAGGAACGCGTCGTCGAACTGTTGATGGCGAAGTCACCGATTTTTTCGCTGCTGCCACCCAACGACCGCCGGGCTCTGCTCAAACGAGCCCGAAGCATCGACGCCGCCGACGGCCAGGTGATCGTCAAGGAGGGCATGCGGAACGACAGTCTGTTCTTCATTCGCCGTGGCGAGGTCGAAGTCTATCGCAACGACCCGGCTGACGGCGTCATCTTCATCAACAAGCTCGGCCCCGGACAGTTCTTTGGCGAGATGGCCGCCCTGCGCCACAGGGCGCGCACGGTGAGCGTGCGCGCCATTGGCCCGACCACGGTCTTGGAGATCGAAAGCGCGGCGCTGCAAGCAGTGGTGGATAGCGATCCGCGGCTTGAGCAGCTCTTCGACACCATGATGGCCCACCGCACCGCCGAGGTGCGAACGCGAGTACAGGAACACCACCGTGTCTTGGGAACCTGACCGCATCAGCTCACGTGACAGCCTCGATATCCTGCTGGGTATCGTCGTCGTCGTTGCCGTCGCCATGGTTGACGTCGGCTGCCTCACCACCAACCCCGCCGCTTCTGCCTACCCCACCGGTGAGGAACTCACGGTGACGAGCCGCGGCGACGACTATGGATTCACACAAGGCAGTCGCCCCATCGACGAACAGGACTTCTACCACGTCGCCGGCGACGCCGGTGCCGTCGCCACCATCCGACAGCGACGTCGCGTCCTCGTCGGCGACCAGTTGGCCTGGCAGGCGGTCGGACTCGCGAGCATCGGCGGCATCGTCGTTGGTGGTGGGGTCATGGCCGGCGGCATCGTGTGGACGTCGGAGTCTGGTCCCGTCGGCCTGCTGGCCCTGCTGCCCGGGGTTGGCCTGCTGATGGGCAGCGTCATCGCGGTGCCCCTGGCCTACGTCTACGCCGACGACGCCGCCGGCATGATGTCGTCACCGGTGCTGTCCCGGTCGCGGGCCGTGTCGGCGGCCAAGCGCTACAACCAACGCCTGGATGCCGATGGCGCCGACCGCCCTCGACGACGACCGCGGCGACCGCGACTCCCGCCCGGCAAACGCACGCGGCGGGCCTGAGCCCGCCGCAGCGTTCGACCGCAACGCTGGGTCACGCCTGGATCAGCGGCGCTTCTCGGTCTTGCGCTTCTGGGCTTCCAGACGACGACGCTCGGCGCGGTTCACGGCGTTGCCGTCGTCGCCGTCGTCGGCGGCCGCCCGCTGGAGTTCCTCGCGCAGGCTGGCGCGAGCCGGCAGGGGTTTGGCCGACGACGACGAAGAAGAAGAAGAAGAAGAAGGCGCCGCGGTCGACGATACCGTCGACGACCGCGCGGTCGGTGCCGAAGACGCCGTCGACGCCGTCGACGTCGACACATGCAAGCTGCCCGCGACGCTGGCGTTGGCGCCGATGCTGTAGCCCCCGCCGGCGGTGGCGGTGGCGACCGGCCGCGGCGCTGACGGCGCCGCCGCTGACGACGTTGGCTGGGCCTGGGGCGTGGGGGCGATGGCTGAGCGGGTATTGGCGCGCTGGTTCACCTTGCGGCTGGCAGCACGGCGAAGCTCACGTTCAGCGCGCAGCCGCTCCAGCTCGGCCTCGCCCTCTTCGCGGCGCACGACCTGGGCCTTGAAGACCTTGTCGAGGGTCTCGTCGCGCACCCGGGCCTTCATGCCGATGAACAGGTTGTAGCCCTCCTTCTTGTACTCCTGCTTGGGGTCCTTCTGGCCGTAGCTGCGCAGATGGATGCCCTCGCGCAGGTGGTCCATCGTCGACAGGTGCTGCTTCCAGGCCTCGTCGATGACCTGCAGGTACAGAAAAGACTCGATCTGCCGCAGGATGTCTGGCCCGAGGGCTTTTTCCTTCTCGTCATAAAAGCGCTGGGCCGCCTGGAAGCATTTGTCCATGATCTCGTCGCGGTCGCGGGAGTTGTTGAGGTCGACGGCGACGCCGAGGACCTCCATCATGTCGCGCTCGACGTCCCTGGGCTTCCACTCCGACGGTTGGGCCTTCTCGGGGCACGCCGCCATGCTGCTGGCGATGATGGCCTCTTCGACGAGGTCGTAGACCAGCTCCTTGAGATTCTTGCCGTCGAGGATCTTGCGACGCAGGCCGTACACGGCTTTGCGCTGCTGATTCATCACGTCGTCATATTCGATGAGGTTCTTGCGGCTGTCGAAGTGCATGCCTTCGACGCGCTTTTGGGCGTCGGCAATCGACGACGTCACCATGTTGTGCTCGATGGGCTCGCCCTCCTTCATGCCGAGCATTTCCATGACGCGAACCATCTTGTCGCCCATGAAGATGCGCATGAGGTCGTCTTGCAGCGACAGATAGAAGCGTGACGAACCCGGGTCTCCTTGACGACCGGCGCGACCGCGCAGCTGGTTGTCAATGCGGCGCGATTCGTGGCGCTCGGTGCCGACGATGCGCAGGCCGCCGACGGATTTGACCTCGTCTTTGGCGATGCCGCACTCCCGTTCGTGCTTCTCGAGGGCCTCGGCGTAGTACGTGATGCTCTGCTGATAAAACGCGACGCGATCCTGGAGAATCCGCTCGCGGATTTCCTCGTAGGTGCCGGGGATGTCGCCGGGGCGGTCGCCGGAGATGTCCTCACCCAGGGTCGCCGCGGCCTGCACCGCTTCGGCCCATTCCTGCATCTTCAGCTCATAGGCAGCCAGGAACCGGCCGTCCTTGGCGTCGCGGTCGGCGAGGCGCTCGACGTTGACCAGGTCGGGGCGGCCCGTCAGGTACGCGTACTCGGCGACCTGCTCGGAGGTGCTGCCCATCCGCTCGGTGACCTCGGCGCGGGCCATGTACTCGGGGTTGCCCCCCAGCAGGATGTCGGTGCCTCGACCGGCCATGTTGGTGGCGATGGTGACCGCCCCCTTCTTGCCGGCCTGGGCGACGATGCCGGCCTCGTCCTTGTGCTTCTTGGCGTTGAGCACCTTGTGGGGGATGCCCTTCTTCTTGAGCAGCGACGCCAGCACTTCGCTCTTCTCAACAGAGACGGTGCCGACGAGCACCGGCTGACCCTTGCTATGCGAGGTGACGATGTCTTCGGCGATGGCGTCGAACTTCTCGCGCTCGGTCTTGTAGATGAGGTCCTGGTCGTCGACGCGCAGCACCTTCTTGTTGGTGGGGATGAGCACCACGTCGAGATTGTAGATCTTGGCGAATTCTTCGGCCTCGGTGTCGGCGGTGCCGGTCATGCCCGAGAGCTTGCGGTACATGCGGAAGTAGTTCTGGAACGAGACCGTCGCCAGCGTGCGGGTCTCGGGCTGCACCTTCATGCCCTCCTTGGACTCAACGGCGCCGTGCAGGCCATCGGACCAACGACGACCGTACATCAGGCGGCCGGTGTGTTCGTCGACGATGACGACCTCACCCTTTTCGATGACGTAGTCGACGTCGCGCTTGTAGAGCGTGTGGGCCCGCAGCGACTGCGTCAGTCGGTGCAGCTTCTCGATGTTGACGGGTTCGTAGAGGTTGGCGACGCCGTAGAGTTCTTCAGCACGATGGACGCCGGCCTCGGTGAAGATGACCTGGCGACCCTTCTCGTCGATCGTGTAGTGCTCATCCTTGCGCAGCATCGGCACGATCTTGTTGGCGTGCATGTAGCC